>JBEEGD010000056.1:0-8678 GCA_041166685.1 Acidimicrobiaceae bacterium
GGGCCAGCGCCTTCACCGTGACGCGTGCCGACGGCACCCCAATCGTTGAACGGGCCCCGCCGCAGACGACCGCGGCCTGAAGCGACGAGTGGAGTAGCTTGCGCGTCGCCTGTGACCGACGCGACCACCGATCGACACCTGCTCACCCGAGAGGCATATCCGGACTCGACGAATCTCAATGCGCGTGTGTCGATCTACGAGTTCAAGGAACCGCACGACGACTTCTGGTCGTTCGTACTCGGGTTTGCGGACTGGCCGGACGGCGCGCGGGTGCTGGACGTTGGCTGCGGTCCGGGCAGTTACCTCGCCCGCGTCGGGGGAGTTGGTATCGATCTCTCCCCGGGCATGGCGCGAGAGGCGCGTCGACACGGCCCGACCGCGGTCGCCGACGTGTGTGCCCTTCCGATCGAAAGCGCGTCGATCGATCGTCTGCTGGCGCCGCACATGCTCTACCACGCGCCCGATCTCGACCGTGGTGCGGCGGAGTTGCGTCGCGTCGTGAAGCCGGGGGGTGTCGGGCTCGTCGTCACGAATGGTCGGCAACACCTTGTACACCTCGTCGATCAGCTCTCGGAAGCGACCGGCACTGAAGCGCCCGTGCGTTTTGTCGATCGCTTTACGCTGGAGAACGGCCTTCCGCTCCTCGAGCGCTACTTCGAACACGTCCGGCTCGAGCACTTCCGCGGTGCGCTCGTGGTACCGGACGCTGGCCCGGTGGTCCGCTACGCCGAGAGCTGTCGTGCGTTGTACGAGACCCAGCTGCCGCCGGGAGCCACATGGTCGGATTCGATGCAGCGATTCGGCGCGCTCGTCGAGGACGAGATCTCTCAGACGGGCGCGTGGCGCACGCCGACCCACAGTGGAGTATTCGTATGTCGATGAACCGGCAGATCGTGCTGAAGCGACGCCCGGAGGGGCTCGTGAGTCGTGACGACTTCGAACTGGTCGATGCGAAGATGCCCGAGCCGGGCGACAACGAGGCGCTGATCGAGACGCTCTACCTCGGCATGGACGCCACCGTACGCACGTGGCTGTCGAAGGCCGAGGGCTACATCCCACCGGTCGAGATCGGCGAGGTCGTGCGCTGCAGCGGCATCGGTCGCGTGCTCGAGACCAACAGCGCCAAGGTTCCCGTCGGCTCCCTCGTGGCCACGCTCACCGGCTGGCAGCAGCGTTCGGTCGTCGGTGACGATCCGATGCTCACGACCGTGTTGGCCGAGGACGCCGACCCGCTCGCAGAGCTCAGCGTCTTCGGTTCGGCCGGCATGACCGCGTACGTCGGGCTCACCGAAGTTGGCCACGTCCGTGACGGCGAGACCGTCGTCGTGTCGGCCGCGGCCGGGGCGACGGGGTCGACCGCCGTGCAGATCGCCAAGGTCCTCGGCGCTCGGGTGTTCGGCGTCGCCGGAAGCGACGAGAAGTGTCGCTGGCTGGTCGACGATCTCGGCATCGACGGTGCGATCAACTACCGAACCGACGACCTTGCCTCGAAGCTCAAGGAGTTCTGCCCGAAGGGCGTTGACGTGTTCTTCGACAACACCGGCGGGCCGATTCTCGACGCGGTGCTGGGGAGAATCGCCAACGGCGGGCGAGTGGTCCTCTGCGGCGCGATCTCGTCGTACAACGACCATCACAAGCCGCCTGGGCCCGCGAACTACCTCAACCTGATCAGCCGGCGAGCCAGCATCCACGGGTTCATCTCGTGGGACTACTGGGGACGGTGGGCCGAGATCACCGCCCAGCTACGCGAGTGGGTCCGCAACGGAGACTTGACCTACCGCATACACACGTTCGAAGGGCTCGAGTCTGCGCCCGATGCCCTGAACGCAATGTTCACTGGAGAGAACATCGGCAAGATCGTCGTGCGTCTCTAGGAACACGGGTGCCTGATGCCTCTGCGACCTCGGCCCGAACGCGGGTGGCTGTTTCGCTGTTCGTTGCGGCCGTCAGTGGAGGAATCGCCGGCGTGTGGACGCCGTGGCAGAACGCCGTGCTCATCGGCTGGTGCATCGCCGCGCTCGTGTTCACCGTCCCGGTGTGGATCAGGATCCTCCCCGCGGACAGCGACCTCACCCGCCAGCTCGCGACGATCGAGGACAACTCTCGGGTCGCGGCTGACATCGCGTTGGTCTCCGCCAGCGTCATCAGCCTGGTCGGTGTGGCCTTCGAGCTCCTGAAGGCATCCGGTTCGACGGGAGCAGGGCTCTTCGCCAACACCGCGCTGGCGGTGCTCAGCGTGGTGTTGGCGTGGGCGACGGTGCAGACCGTGTTCACGTTGCGTTACGCCCACTTGTGGTGGTCAGCCCGAGCAGGTGTCGACTTCAACGAGGATGCGGACCCCGACTACCACGACTTCGCGTATCTCTCGTTCACGATCGGGATGACGTATCAGGTGTCTGACACCGACCTCACCACGAAGGTGATCCGCCGGACCGCATTGCGCCACGCCCTGCTGTCGTACTTGTTCGGGACCGCGATCATCGCCGTGACCATCAACGTGGTCGCCGGACTCGCGCACTAATCGTCGTTGCGCGCTCGCAGCGAACTGTCACGATGGGCGCCATGCGGAACGGACAGATCGCGCCCACCGAGCGCACCAAGGTTCGACGACTGGCCGAGCGTGGTCGCTACGACTGGGACACCATCTACTCGATCCTCGATGAGGGACTGGTGTGCCACCTGGGCTTCGAGGTCGACGGTCGCCCGTGGGTGGTACCCACCACGTACGTCCGCGTCGACGACCGCGTCTATGTCCACGGTGCCGTCGCCAACTTCGCGTTGCGCACGCTCGCAGCCGGCGCCGAGGTGTGCGTGACGGTCACGCTGCTCGACGGTCTCGTGCTGGCCCGCTCGGCGTTCCACCATTCGATGAACTACCGATCAGTGATGCTCTTCGGTCAGGCCGCACCGGTCGACAACGACCAAGAGCAGTACGACGCGATGGTCGCCATCGTCGAACACCTCGTTCCCGGTCGCACCGCCGACACTCGCTTGCCGTCACCGCAAGAGCTGCGCAAGACGCTCGTTGTGCGTCTTCCGCTCGACGAGTGCTCCGCCAAAGTGCGCACGGGCGGGCCGCTCGACGACGAAGACGACATGAACTTCGGCTACTGGGCCGGGCAGCTGCCGCTCTCGATCGTCCCCGGAGTGCCGATTCCCGATGTCGCTGCGGAAGTGCCGGACTACCTGCTCCGGTGGTCGCCTACGTCGGGACGAGTTCGTTGATCAACGCGTCGGCCGTGTCGACGGGGGCATTGCACACATACTGCTCGCACACATACGCATAGCCCTCGCGGCGGTCGTGCCAGAGCGGTGACTCGTACGGCTCGCCCCACGCGAGAACCGCGCTCGGAAGGTAACGCTCGTGCACCGCGCCGACCAGGTCGGGTCGGTCGCCCACGACAGCGATCTCGGTGACGCCGCCATCGATCAAGTCGACCGCGCCCAGCAAGTGTGCGAAGGCGGTGGGATGTTGGCCGGCAATTCGGCCGAGGAGCCGGAGGATGTCCTCCGCCCGGTCGCGGTAGCGGTCGATGCCCGTGAGGGCGGCGAGGCGGACGAGCGCGAGGGCGGCGAGCGAGTTGGCCGACGGTGTGGCGTTGTCGAGCAGGTCCTTCGGTCGCGCGACCAGCCGTTCGCCGTCGTGCGCAGTCGTGAAGAGAGCGCCTCCCTCGTCGTCCCAGAACAGCCCGAGCAGCGCTTCCGCGGTGTCGACGGCGGCGGTGATCCAGCGAGCCTCGCCGGAGGCCTCGGCCAGCCGGGTGTACGCGTCGATCAATGCCGCATGATCGGCCGCGAATGCGAGGGTGTGGGCGCCGTGGTCGGCTTGCCAGCTGCGCAGCCACCGACCGTCGTCGCGCCGCAACTCGCGCAGCAAGAACTCACCGGTTTGTCGTGCGGCGTCGAGCCAATCCTTGCGTCCGGTCGCGGCCGCCGCCTCGGCGAGGGTTGCCAGCATCAAACCGTTCCACTCCGCGAGAACCTTGTCGTCGAGTCCGGGACGTATCCGCTTCTCTCGCGCCGCAAAGAGTCGAGCCCGAGCTTCCTCCACCTCGGGTGGGCGCAGGAGATCGCCGCGATGTGTGATGCGGTTGAGGATGTTCGTGCCTTCGAAGTTCCCGTCGTCGGTGACGCCGTACCACTCGATGGCCGCGTCCGCGAGTTCGGGAGCTCCTTCGAGGACCGCGCGGATCTCCTGCGGAGTCCACACGTAGAACTTCCCCTCCTCGCCCTCGGAGTCGGCGTCCTCGGCGGAGTAGAAACCGCCGCGCTCGTGCCGGAGATCGCGGAGCAGGTACGCGATCGTTTCGTCGAGGACCTGCAGGTACACGGGCGATTCGGTGAGCTGCCACGCGTGGAGGTAGACACGGGCGAGAAGTGCTTGGTCATACAGCATCTTCTCGAAGTGGGGCACGAGCCAGATGTTGTCGACCGAGTAGCGAGCGAAGCCTCCGCCGAGGTGGTCGTAGATCCCACCTGATGCCATCGCGTCGAGCGAGGTGCGGACGGAGTCGATCGCGGCCGGTGCGTGGTTGTGATGGTGCGCGCGCAGCAGCAGCTCGAGGCTCATGGTCTGGGGGAACTTCGGTGCGCCGCCGAATCCGCCCCACTCGTCGTCGTGCTGTTCGCGCAAGTGCCGGTACGCCGCGGTCAGGACGTCGCGGCCGGGTGCTTCCGCGTCGGGGCCCGCCAGCGCCGCCGTCCGTCCAATCGCTTCGACCAACTCGTCCGCATGACCGAGGAGCTCATCACGACGGTTCCTCCAGGCATCGTCGACAGCACGACAGATGTCGAGGAAGCTCGGCATCCCGCCGCGCGCTTGTTTGGGGAAGTAGGTGCCGCAGTAGAAGGGCCGGCCGGCCGGGTCACAGAAGACCGTCATTGGCCAGCCGCCATGCCCCGTCATGGCCTGGGTTGCCTCCATGTAGATGGCGTCGACGTCAGGTCGTTCCTCGCGATCGACCTTCACGTTCACGAAGAGGTCATTGACGACCGCGGCTGTGCTCTCGTCTTCGAACGACTCGTGGGCCATCACGTGGCACCAGTGGCACGCCGAGTAGCCGACGGACAGCATGATCGGCTTGTCCTCGGCCTTCGCCTTGGCGAACGCCTCGTCGCCCCAGGGATACCAGTCGACCGGGTTGTCCTTGTGCTGGCGCAGGTACGGACTGGTCGCTCGAGCGAGGCGATTCACCCCGCTGAAGCTATCGGCGCGTCAGTTGTAGTCGTACGAGCTGCTCGACGAGGAGGAGGCGGGAGCCCCACCCGCGACTGCGTCGCCGTCCTTGAAGAAGAACGCCCCCTGCATGCCGTTGCTCGACTGATGGAACTTGCAATGGAACTCACTGGCACCGCTCTGCGGCAACGTCACCTGGACGTCCGCGCTCTCTCCCGGACTGAGCGTCTTGTCGGCGCCAAGGGCCGTGCTCGTGAACGTGTGCGGGTTGTTGCCCACGTTCTTCAGGTGCACGGTGATGGTCGCGCCTGGAGTGCCGCCCTTGATGAATGTGGGGTTGTAGGCAAAGTCCTCCTGGGTGAGGCTGATCTCGGTACCGGTGAGATCCTTGGAGCCTTTGTTGGTCGTGCTCCCCGACAACTTCACCGGGGTGCTCGAGCCACCCGAGGAGGTGTTCGAGCTGCCGCCACACCCGGCGACGAGGACGGTGACCGACGCGAGCAGAATCACGATCTTGCGCATTTCCGGATCATAGGGACTCGTCAGAGATCGCGCCGCCGCACCTTGCCCAGCGCGGTGCGTGGGATGACGTCGACGAGCTCGATCTCCCGAGGCGCGGCCCACGAGCCAATGCGCTCCTTCACGGCGTCACGAAGCCGGTCGAGGGGCGGCGGACGGCCAGCGTCGGCGGCCACGATCACCGCCACCACCCGCTGGCCCCATTCGGCATCCGGCCGGCCGACGACTGCGGCGTCGATCACGTCAGGGTCCTCGACGAGCACCGCTTGGACGGCGTCGGGCCACACATTCTCGCCGCCGCTGATGATGAGATCGTCCGCGCGTCCGAACACACGGAGCCGTCCCGACGACGAATCGAGTTCACCCAGGTCGCCGGTGGCGAACCAACCTTCGCTGTCCTTTGGATCGAGGCCGTCACGGTAGGTCCGTAGCAGCATGGGACCGCGCAGTTGGACCTCACCGTCGGCGCCGATCCGCATCTCCACGCCGTCGAGCGGCTGTCCGTCGTAGACCACGCCACTGCCCGTCTCCGTCATGCCGTACGTCGTGACCACGTTGTCCGGCAGTTCGTCCGGCGGCGGAGACCCGCCGAGCACGATCACACGGAACAACGACGTGTCGACACGCTGTAGCGCCGTGGGGACGAGTGAGACCAAGGTTGCCCCGTGTGCGGCGGCGTCCTCGACCAAGGGAGCATCGAATCCGTCGTGGACCACGAGGGCCGTGTTCGTCAGCAGCGCACGGGTCACGACGGAGAGGCCGCCGATGTGTCCGAGGGGCAAGCAGGCGAGCCAGCGGTCGCGGCCGGGATCGACGCCCAGGCGCGCGGTGGTCGCGGTGGCCGACGCGCGGACGGCCGCGTGCGTGAGTACGGCTCCTTTGGGCTCGCCGCTCGTGCCGCTCGTGGCAACCACGAGGGCGTCGCCGTCTTCGACGGGCTCGTCGAGTCGCATCGATGCGAGCAGCCGTTCGATCGCCGCCGGCGGCAAACGCCGGTCGACCGGCAGCACCGCGTCGCCGTCATCCCATGCGCGCTGGAGTGCCTCGACGAACAACGGCCCGCCGGGCATCTGGAGCGGCACGAGCCGATGCACGAGAAATTCGTTCTGGCGTCAACCACACCGGCCAAAGCCGCGGGGTTGACGCCAGAACGACGAGATTGCTAGCGGCGCCTGGCCGGAGCCTTCTTCTTCGCGGTCGCCTTCTTCTTGGCGGCCGGTGCCTTCTTCTTGGCCGGTGCAGCCTTCTTCTTGGCCGGCGCCTTGGGGGCAGGAGGCCACACACCCGAGGCGAGCTTCGGAGCAGCGCTCGGCGACATGACCGCGTCCTTGAAACCCTTCAGCGGTGTGATCCGAGCCTTCTTCGAGGCCTTGATCTTGATCGCTTCGCCCGTCGCCGGGTTGCGGCCCATTCGCGCGGGCGCGTCGCGGCGCACGAACTTCGCGAAACCGGAGATCACCACCGGCTCGCCCTTGGCCGCGACGGCCGTGACGACCTCGGTGAAGCCGGTGAGGATGGCGTCGACGTCCTTGTTGTTCTGATCCGTGTGCGCGGCGATGGCGTTCACGAGTTCTCTTCGATTCATTCAAGTCCTCCAGTAGCGGAGCGACCAGCATGCCTCATGGAGAGCCTCGGACGGTGATATCCGGGATTGTCGCTCGAACACACAGCAAAGCAGACTTCACCCGATGACTGGTACGAGTGGTTCGAGGATCCGGCCAGGGGCCGAATGGAAGCCTGCGAGCGACCATGAGTACGGCGACATCCGATTCGAAGTGGCGTCTCCGTCCGGTCACGGGGCGATCGCCAAGATCACGATCTGCCGGCCTGAGGTCCGTAACGCCTTCCGCCCGCAAACGCTGTTCGAGCTCCAGCACGCATTCAACGAGGCTCGCGACGATCCCGAGGTCGGGGTGATCGTTCTCACTGGTGAGGGCGATCAGGCGTTCTGCTCGGGCGGCGATCAGCGCATTCGAGGCGACGACGGCTACATGGGTGACGATGCCGTCGCCCGGAAGGGCATCGGCCGACTGAACGTCCTCGATCTACAGGTTCAAATCCGGCGGACGCCGAAGCCGGTGATCGCCATGGTCGCGGGTTACGCCATCGGTGGAGGACACGTCCTCCACGTCGTGTGCGATCTCACGATCGCCGCGGACAACGCGAAGTTCGGACAGACCGGCCCGCGTGTGGGTTCGTTCGATGGGGGCTACGGCTCGGGACTGTTGGCCCGCAACATCGGCCAGAAGTTCGCGCGTGAGGTGTGGTTCCTGTGCCGTCAATACGACGCGCAGCGCGCCTATGAAATGGGACTCGCCAATGCGGTCGTGCCTCTCGAGGAGCTCGAGGAAGAGACCGTGCGGTGGTGCGAGGAGATGCTGCAACACAGTCCCTTGGCGTTGCGCATGATCAAAGCGTCGATGAACGCCGCCGACGACGGGCTTGCTGGCATTCAACAGCTCGCGGGCGACGCGACGTTGCTCTACTACCAAACCGAAGAAGCCCAAGAGGGCCGCGACGCGTACGTGAACAAGCGGCGACCTGACTTCGACAAATTCCCGAAGAGGCCCTAGATCTCCGTGAACAAGTGGGTCGCCGGCGCGCGACCTCGAACCCTTCCCGCGGCGATCGTCCCCGTCCTCGTCGGGACCGCATGCGCGGTTGGAGAGGTCCGCATCGTGTGGTGGCGCGCGATCGCCGCGATGGTCGCCGCCGTCGCGATCCAGGTCGGTACCAACTATGCGAACGACCACAGCGACGGCAAGCGCGGGACGGATGATCCGTCTCGCCGCACCGGTCCGGTCCGCCTCGTCGGATCGGGGCTCGCGTCCGCTCGCGCCGTGCTCGTCGCGGCGTTGGGCGCGTTCACCGTCGCTGGTCTCGCTGGGCTCTCGTTGGCCGTGGCGGTCGACCCGCGGCTGCTGATCGTCGGTGTCGCGTCGTTCGTGGCAGGTTGGTTGTACACCGGCGGACCGAGGCCGTA
>JBEEGD010000057.1:0-4995 GCA_041166685.1 Acidimicrobiaceae bacterium
GTCGCCGCCCTTGAGCCGGGCGACGAGCACGTCAGCCACCGTGCGGGCCTCACCCTCGGCGATGACACCCGCACGAGGAAAGGGCGCGCTGGTGATGTCGCCGACGGCATAGACGTCGCGAAACCGGGTGGCGAACGTGGCTGGGTCGACGGCTATCCAGCCGTCCTCGGTGAGCCCGGACTCCACGACCACCGGTGGAGCGCAGTGCACCGGAATCCCGAGAAAGAGGTCGTACGGAAGCTGGCGTCCGTCGGCGAGATGAGCGATCTTCGCCGCCGGGTCGAGGTGGGTCACCAACGAACTTGGCCAGTACTCGATGCCCATGTCGGCAAGCATCGAGATGATCGCGTCGGAGGTGACGTTGGAGAGCGGGATCGGCGATGGGAGCGGGCTCAGCACGTAGATCGTGACCGCGTCCCGCACGCCACGTGCAGACAGGTAGTCGTGCAGCATGAACGCGGTCTCGTTCGGCGCGGGTGGGCATTTGAAGAACGGCCCGAGCACGCCGATCACGACCACGCCCGAGTCGAACGACGGCAGCACCTCTCGCACCCGATTCGCTCCGTCCGGGGAGTAGAACTCGTAGCCGCCGTCTGACAGACCCGGCGTTGCCCCGGGGTCGAGGTCCGCCCCCAGCGCCACCACCAGGATGTCGGCGTCGTAGGTGGCCGCGTCGGTCACCACATGGCGGCTCTCCGGGTCGATCGAGACCACGGTCTCCTGGCGGAACTCGACGCTGGGCTTGACGATGTCTCGGTAGAGGATTCGTACGTCGTCGAGGGTGCTCTTGCCGAACATGACATCGAACTTGGTGAACCCGAAGACGAACGAGTCGCTCTTGTCGATGAGCGTGACCTGCACTTCGTCGGCGAGATCCTCAGAGAGCCGGGTCGACAGCTCGAGGCCACCGAAGCCCGCCCCGAGGATCACCACGTGGGTTCGCATCCGCGCAGGCTAGAGCCAGAGGAGCAACGGGCATGGACAGATCGTGAGCATTTGGCGCTGATGCCGTTACGACGCGAGGCGGGCGGCACGACGTCGGCTCTTCTCGGCGCGGTCGCGCACCCAGCAACCGGCGACGTGATCGTTGACGAGACCCATCGCCTGCATGAACGCATAGACGGTGGTCGGTCCGACGAAGGTCCAGCCGCGCCGCTTCAAGTCCTTCGCCAGCGCGATCGACGCCGGTGACGTCGGCGTAATTGCTCGAGGCGGGGGCCCGAACGACGCCTGCGGCCAGAAGTGCGCGGCGATCGACCCGCGCTCGCCCACGAGCTCGACCGCTCGTTGCGCGTTGTTGATCGTCGACTGGATCTTGCCGCGGTGGCGCACGATCCCCGCATCGGCCAATAGCCGTTCGACATCACCTTCGTCGAACGTCGCAACGACGTTGAAGTCGAAACCGGCGAACGCCGCACGAAATGCGTCGCGCTTGCGCAGAATCGTGAGCCATGACAGACCTGACTGGAACCCCTCGAGGCACAGCTTCTCGAAGAGCCGATGATCGTCCGTGACGCCGAAGCCCCATTCGGTGTCGTGATAGATCCGGTAGTCGGCCGTCGACACAGCCCACCGGCATCGCGCCTTGCCGTCCTCCCCCACTTCGACATCTGTGCCGTCCGCCACGGCGGCCAGTCTGTCGTCGGAAACGACGGTCGTCACACGATCTCGACGCGGCGGCCTTCCGCAGTCACGGCGGTCAGTTCCGGCGGGAGCGCCCCGATGCTGTCCCGGTGCGCGATGAAATGCGTTGCTTGCGAGGTGAGACATCGGCGCTGAAACCGCACAACACCGTTGTGAGTGCGTCTCCCCAGGCGCGTTCTTCGTCGCCTCCGTGCCAACAGCCACCAAGTCGGCGAGCGGGTCGGTGGTCTCGGGTAGTCGATCGATGTCGTCGTACAGCAACTCGAAGCAGTCTGCGCGAGCGCCGCCACGAGGCCCTCTTTGGAGCCAAACAGGCTGTACACGGCCCGCGTCGTCGTTCCGGCCTCATCGGCGACCGCTCGGACCGAGAGGGAATCGGGACCTCCGAAAACGAGGTCTCCGCAGGCGAAACCACTTCCGGCGAAGAAATCAAGTTGGGTAAGGGAGCCGCTCCTATGGCCAGCACCACTCTGATGTACCGCCGAGCACTGCGAACGCTCCGCGAGCAACCGCTGCTGGTCCGCTGCACCGCCGCGGCCGTCGTCGCGGTCCTCGTCATCGACCTGGCGGCCTTGGGGGCCAAGAGCGGGACGTCGGACTCCTCGCACAACACGGCAGCCGCCGGCCGTCGGTCCACGGTGGCGGCCGGTGCCCAACCAACAGCCGCGGGGTCCGACAGCACGGGTTCGGACGTGAGGAGCGCGCCGGCTGGTGCTGCCGGCGGCACGGGAGCAGGAGACGGCAGCCCCGTCGGTGGCACGGCGCTGGGCGGAGACTTTGGTGGCCCGCCGCCGGATCGACCGCAGCTGACGGCGAGCGACCGCGGTGTCACGGAGACCACCGTGAAGGTCGTGTTCCCCTGGTTCGACATCGGCGCATATACGAGCGCCAGCGGGACCACGACCGACGAGCCGCTCGAGGGCGGCCCGGACGCCATCACCGCTTACGTGAACTACATCAACGCGACCGGCGGCCTCGATGGACGGATGATCGATCCGATCATCGAGGAGTTCAACCCGTTGAACGAGACCGACATGGAGGAGCGCTGCCGGCGGTGGACCGAAGACGACAAGGTCTTCGCGGTCGTCGACTCGCAGGCCTGGCACTCCTCTCATCAACTCTGCATCACCGCGGACCATCAGACGCCGCTGGTCACGAACCTCGGCCTGGCGGAGAAGTGGCCGCAAGATGGGGCCCCCTATCTCTGGTACACGGCGCCGACAAGCGAGGAGACGATCGACGATTGGGTCCTGTGGATGGTGGAGTCGGGGCAGCTCATCGACAAGGACGCCCTCCCGCCGGGTACGACGCCCAGCGTCATCGGCGTTGTCACCGGCGTGAAGGAGGAGGAGAAGCTGGGCAAGGCCGCCATCGAACGCGCCCTCGACAAGGTCGGCCTGCTCGACCAGGCGAGGTTCAGGGAGATTCCCGGCTACACCGCCGACATTGGTCTCGCGCAGCCGGCGATCGCGACGGCGATCGCCGACTTCAAGACCCCGGGTAACAAGGTCGACCGGCTGTTGATGGGATTGAGCGCGTTGGTGTTCACGACGTGGATGAACCAGGCGGACGCCCAGGACTTCTACCCGCAGTACGAGCTGAGCGACTTCAACAACACGATCACCGTGGCCGACGCACTGCTCGCTTCCGACCATCCGAAGTCGCTCAAGGACGCGGTCGGGCCGAGCTACATCCGCCTCGGCGAGGTGAGCCCCGCAAATGGGGGGACGTTCGCCCCCGCGCAGCAGCGTTGCAACGAGATCTGGCGGGCGGCCAACCCCAACGCCCACGAGATCGACGGGGCCGGGGTCGCCATGCGCTGGTGCGACAACATCTTCCTGTTCGCGGAGGGAGCCCGCCGGGCCACGCGGACCAACAGCGGGGTGCTCACGCGCCAGAACTGGGCCGAGGCCATGGCCACGATCCAGGGCGTCGAGGCGGGAATGAGCCCGACCCTGTCGTTCTCCCCGGGGGACTACTCCGGTCCCACCATGACGAAGGTCGTGAAGTTACGGACCGAGGAGCAGGCGTTTTGCACCGGCCGAGACCCCGCGGATGACGCGAACTGCCTCGAAGAGATCGCGCCCTACGTGCCGATGCGACGATTCTCATAAGGCTGGGGGGCTTTCGATGCTGTTTCTCGTCACCGGACGACTCACCGGGGTCGCCGACCCCACACCCGAGTTCCTCCACGCGTCCAAGGACACGCTCGAGGCGCTCGGTGCGATGCAGAAGGCCGGCAAGCTGAAAGCCGGTGGCGTGTTCATCGGGCCGCTCGGTGTGTGCTTCATCGTCGACGCCGAGTCCAACGATGACCTTCACCTCACCCTCACGACGCTGCCGTCGTTCCGTTTCGCCGAATGGGAGGTCATGCCGCTCATCCCGTTCCACCGCGACATCGAGATGAGCCTCGACGACGCCCTGGCGCGCGCAACGGCTAATCAAGCTTGACGGCGGCCGCCGAGATGTCGGGAACGTTCATCTTGGCGGTGACGCCGCCGTCGACCGGGAGCAGCGCGCCGGTGATGAACGCGGCCTCATCCGACGCGAGGAACAGCGCAGCATTCGCGAGGTCTTCGGGAAGACCGAGACGCGTGAGGTGGATCGCCCGGGTCGCGGGACCTACGACGGGATCGTCCATCATGATGTGCGCGCCCTCGCTCGTGAGCACCATGCCGGACACAATGCAGTTCACGCGTATGTTGCTCGGCGCGAACTCGACCGCCATCGAACGTGTGAGCGCGTTGAGTGCGCCTTTGGCCGCCGTGTACGTGTCGAGACCAGGAACTCCGAGTATCGACGCCGCCGACGAGATGTTCACGATGGCACCGCCGCCCGCGTCGACCATCCGCGGTACGGCGTGCTTGCAACACCACACCACTGCCTTGAGGGCCACGAGCATGATGGCATCCCAGGCGTCGTTGTCCACCTCGGTGACGGCTCGGTCGAGGCGACCGGGCCCCATCAACTCAGTGGGCGCCGCGTTGTTCACGAGTGTGGTGAGGCTGCCGTAGCGGTCGACCGCGGTTTGCATCGCCGCGACGACGTCGTCCTCCCTCGCGAGGTCCGTCGGGACGTACACGGCCTCGCCACCCGCGTCGCGGATCTCGCGCTCGACCTCGGCGCCCGTCCCCTGCGTGCGGCCGGTGATCACCACCTTGGCGCCTTCGGCGGCATAGCGGACGGCGACCGCCCGCCCGATCCCCCGCGTCGACCCGGTGACCACGGCAACCTTCCCCCGCATACGCATGAGTACGCGTTCTAGCATCGGCGGCTCGATGGGTGCTGCGATCGTCATCTTCTCGCGGCTCCGCGCCCGATCCGGCCAAAGGGACGGGCTCGTCGCCGTGC
>JBEEGD010000058.1:0-3367 GCA_041166685.1 Acidimicrobiaceae bacterium
AGCGGACCCGGGGGCCGGGGCTCATCACCCAGCGTGTCGACCCTCCGGCGTTGGGACTACTCCCCTTCGCCGCCCACAAGGTATCGGCTCAGACCTCGAGTGCAGACCCCGGTCACATCGCGGCCGATGGTGGCAGAAGGATGCGGCCCCACTTCGCGGGAACACCCAGTTCAGAAGTACAGGTCGAGGTCGAATGCGATCCCGTCCGCAATCGCGGTCAGGTCGGAGTTGCATACGTGAGAGCGCCGATGTCGAGTGCCGCAACAACTCGGTCAGCGACATCGACGACCGAGCCAGTCGAGTCAGCGAGAAGGTGACGCTTGTCGACCTTGGCGTTCGCGAACTCCTGGTGCATCTTGCGGGTTGCGTCCTCGTCGCTGAACCCATGGTCGGACCGGGTCTGAACCCGTTCGACACAACGCTCGACCGAGGGCATTAGAACGACATACGCGAGGGAGCTGAGACCGGTGGCACGCGCAAACGTTGGAAGGAACCACGGCCCGACGACCCCGTCGTAGAGGGTCACGTATCCGCCCAATGCGTAGCGGCCCGCGGCAGACGCGGCCGCCTCTGTGACGATCGCGTTCTGCGCGTTCGACTCCGGCAGCCACGGTGGAAGAGCGCCGCGAGCTAGGAAGGCGAAGAACGCATCGCCCTCGACGACCACGCTCGGCTCGAAGCGATCGGCGAGGACGCTCGCGACAGTCGATTTCCCCGCGCCCGGCGGTCCGGTCACAACCAGCAGCGGCGCCATCTATGGATTGTTACGCGAAAGAACCACGCGGAACGTGCCGACATCGGCGGTGCATGGGCGCGTCCGGTGGGGCAGTCTGAATGAGTGTCGACGATCGCATCGTGGATCTCACCCAAGGCACGGAAGGGCCAAGCGTCGGAGATCGCGGGACGCGGTCTGTTCGCTGTCGAACCGATCGCTGCCGGTGAAGTAGTGGCGGTAAAGGGCGGTCACATCGTCGACACGGCAACGGTGTTGGCGCTGCCCGAGAACTTGCAAAACTCCGAGATTCAAATCGCTGAGGGGCTTCACCTAGTAGCTCTCACTGATGCCGAGTACGAGCCCGTGATGCTTTTCATCAACCACTCTTGCGAGCCGAACGTCGGCTTCGCCGGCAACATTGTGCTGCTGGCAATTCGTGATGTCGACGCTGGTGAGGAACTCACGACTGACTACGCGTTATTCGACACGTCACCAGAGACCATGGTCTGTTCATGCGGCACCGGGAGCTGCCGCGGGGTGATCACCGGCGAGGACTGGCGCGATCCCGTACTGCGGGTGCGCCACGCCGGCTGGTTCTCGCGGTACCTCGCTGACCGTCAACGAACAGTGTTCGACGAGCGATAGAACTCGCGAACGTGCCGGTTCCGTGCGATCCCAGGTGATGAAGGTGGTCAGCGCGCGACGGCGTAGAGCTGCCACCGTCCTGAGACGCCCTTGAGGTCGTGCTCGCCTCGGTCGGCGAACTCGATGCCCGATCCCGCGACCAGGTCGGTGACCGTGCGCGACACGAGGACCTCGCTGGCGCCGGCGAGGGCGCTCACCCGGGCACCGATGTGCACGCCGATGCCGCCCACGTCGTCGCCTCGCACCTCGACCTCTCCAGTGTGCACGCCGGCTCGGAGCTGCAAGCCCATTGATTTTGCGGCGGTGCAGAGCTCCTTCGCGCAGTGAACTGCTCGTGCCGGACCGTCGAACAGCGCGAGATGGCCGTCACCGGTGCTCTTGACGAGCCGCCCCCGGTAGCGCTCGAGCCGTCTCGCGACGACGTCATCCAGGGCGTCGAGGACCATTCGCCATTTTCGATCACCGAGCTCGCTCGCGCGTTCCGTCGATTGAACGATGTCGGTGAACAGGACCGTGGCGAGGATACGGTCAGTGTCGGTCTCGTGCCGATGACCGGTGATGAACTCTTCGATCTCGTCGAGGTCCGCCTGGAATTCCCCCACCCACGGCAGGTGATCGATGCCGGGCAGCTCCACGTACCGAGCGTTCGGAATGTGTTCAGCGAGGTAGCGGCCATGCTCGACCGGCACCGCGAGGTCCCCGACACGATGGATGACCAAGGTCGGCACGCTGATGATCGGCAGCACCGCTCGGATGTCGAGCTCACGATTGAGCTGCATCATCGCCCGAAGCCCTCCTGGTGTGACCGTGGTCCGCTCGAACCGGTTCAGCCAGCGCAGGTAGTCGGCGTCGCCGACCCTGCTCGGCGCGAACATCCCAAGCGTCAGCGTGTCGGGTGTTCCCCAGGCCGCGGCCCACGCCTCCATTGTCTCGTCGAAGACCTCGTCGATAGGGCCGATCTCGTAGCCGTCCGTACGCGTCAGCCGCGCGAACGTGTCGTTCAAGATGAGCCCAATGGCGCGATCCGGATGGGTTGCCGCGAAATACGCGGCCATGATCCCGCCCTCCGAGAGGCCACCGATATACGCGCGTTCCACGCCCTCGGCGTCCATCACGGCCCGAAGATCGTCGATTCGCTCTTCCAGGGTGGGATTGCCGATGCTGCGCTCGGACATCCCCGTCCCCCGCTTGTCGAAGTGGATCAAGCGGACGAAGGAACTCAGTCGCTGAAGGTAACGAGCGGCCGGTGCGTCCTCCCAGATGAGCTCGATGTTGGAGACGATCGGGGGGACCGCAACCAGCGTCACGTCGCCGGTCCCGAAGCTCTGATACGCGATGTCGATTCCATCGCTGCGCGCATACCGAGTCTCCGGCACGTCCACCGCGCCGAGGCTACGCCTAGTTCCTCGTCCGGCCCGACAACCGGCGCCGACCATTCATAGCCTTGCCCCGCCGTACGACGTGGTGCGCTCGGCGACATCGGGTCAAGTGGTGCCCTCAATCAGCATCGCGCGCAACCGGAGCGGGAACGTTACGGCTTCATCGCGAACCGCCCATCACGTGTCCTGGGGACGGCGTGCGAGCATTTCGAACAGGACCCGAAGAAGCAGCACGCAGCCGAACGCCACCGCCCACCCGCGACGATACGAGGTCGCGATCCACACCATCGCGAGCACGCTCAAGCACAGACTCGACGCGAGCCGAACCTGTCGACGCCGACGCGCCGCCCGATGGGGTCGCGAGGCCACTTCAGGCATGTTGTCGTGCTGGCCGATCCTGCCGAGCGCCCGTATGCCCTCTCCAATGGGCACCGGCGCGTGTCGGCGACGCCATGCGACAACCACGCCCGTCGCCGCAACCAAAACGACAACGACGACACCAGCCACGAATCACCTGTCCCGTTCCGGGCCCACAACGCGCAAGAACCGAGCGAACGATCCGGCCGGCCCTTACCGTTCTGGGGTACCTGGGCCGGATCGTTGACACAAGCTCACGGACGGGGCCCAG
>JBEEGD010000059.1:0-3764 GCA_041166685.1 Acidimicrobiaceae bacterium
CGTACTGGACCTCCGGTAGCGCGCACACTCACAGAGACCCTGGCCGCGCGCTCGCCCTGTGGCGTGAAGGCCTGGACTACGTGCACCAGCATCGCATCGGTTTCTTCGTCGGCTTCATCGCCCGCGACGCGGCGCGGATGCGACTCGTCGACGCCGATCCCGACGACGCTCTCGCCATGTTCGACGCGGCGATCGATGCCTTCCACCAGGCCGGCAACGTTGCGCAGCTGACGATCACCCTTGCCAGTGCGACGGCGCTGTTCGAGCGCATCGACCGGCTCGACAGCGCGGCCATGCTGCATGCGGCGATCGTCCGGCAGCCGGGCAGCGAACACCATGTCCCCGACCTGCCCGAGCTCGCCGAGCGACTCGTCGCAAAGTTGGGCCGGTCGGCGTTCGACGACCAAGCCGCCACGGGCGCGGGTATGGATCTCGGCGACTCGGCGCACTACGCCCGGCGGGAGATCCAGCGAGCCCGCGCGGAGCTTCGTGCCAGGGCGGCGACTCATGCGCTGCGGCCTGGTGGACTCAGTGCTCGAGAGGTCGACGTACTCCGCCTCGCGGCACAAGGCCACACCACCCGGGAGATCGCGGAGCGGCTGTACATCTCGGCGAAGACCGCAGACCGCCACATTCAGAACCTCTACACGAAGATCGGCGCGTCCAACCGGGCTGCGGCGACGCGGTGGGCGATGGAGCACGGCTTCGCCGACTGAGGCCATCGGAATGGGGAGAACTCCGGATGCCGCTGCGGCAGCACCGGGCGCACGATCGGTCGCGTCCGAGCACGCCGACCGCAAAAGGAGATCCCGATGATCACCACCACGCCAAGCTCGTTCGAAGGAGCAGTCCGATGATCCTCGCCACCACGCAGTTCGCCGAGTGGGATCGCTTCTGGTCCGTCTTCAGCACTGGTGGCGCCGAGAAGCGCGCCGAGCACGGCTGCAAGGGCGCCCTCGTGTTCCGCGACGACGCGGCCCCCGACCGGGTGTGGGCCATCTTCGACTGGGACGACGCCGGCTGGAACAGCTTCGTGAGCGACCCGACAGTCCCTGCGGTGATGAAGGACGCGGGTCACCTCGTCCGGCCCTACACCCTGCGCTTTCACGGCGCGGTCGAGGCCTGAGGCGGCACGATGGACACCTCGGATCCGATCAACGTCGGCGTTATCACCGACCTCACCGGCCCGCTGTCGTTCATGGGCATCGCGAACGCGAACGTCGCTGACATGGTCGTGCACGACATCAACGCGAACGGCGGGCTCCTCGGCCGCCCGCTCCGCTTGATCATCGAGGACAGCGCGACCGACGACGCCGCCGCAGCGGCGGCGGCCGCCAGGATGGTGGACGAGCACGACGTCGACGTCGTACTCGGAGGCATCTACAGCTCCACACGGCAGGCGATCAAGGGCCCGGTGGTCGAGCGGGCGCAGAAGCTCTACATCTACCCCGAGCAGTACGAGGGCCAGGAGTGCGACCCGCTGATCTTCTGCACGGGACCGGTGCCGGCGCAGCAGGTCGAGCCACTCATCCCGTGGCTCATGACGCGAACAGGCGCGAGGACGTTCTACCTCCCGTCGGCCGACTACATCTGGCCGCACGTGCTGAATGCGAAGGTCCGGGAGGTCGTGACCAGCCGCGGCGGCACCATCGTCGGCGAGGAATACCACCCGCTCGACCACGTGGACTACGACGCGACGGTGGAGCGCATCATGTCGAGCGGCGCGGACGTCGTGTTCAACACGATCGTCCCGCCGGGGCTCACACCGTTCCTCGCGCGGCTGCACGAGGCAGGCTTCAGCCAGCGTGGTGGGCACGTCGTGTGCACGTACTTCGACGAGAACTTCCTCAACCTCGTACCTGCCGAGCACGTCGAAGGGCTGTACGGCTGCCTCGACTACTACCAGGGAGTCTCGGATCCGTTCAGCACGGAGCTGCTGGCGGACTACGAGCGGCGCTATCCGGGCAGTGCCAAGTTCACGGCCGGCAGTGCGTGCACCGGCATGTACCGCGGCCTCAAGCTGTGGGCCGCAGCGGTCACCACAGCGGGCTCCGTCGACGCCGATCCGGTCGTGAAGGCCCTCGACACAGCGAGCCTCGCCGAGGGGCCGGGCGGCCCGGCCGAGATGGTTCCCGGAGAGCACCACCTCCGGCTGAACATGTACATCGCGCGGGCCCGCCAGGGCGTCTTCGAGGTTGTCGAGAACCTCGGCCGCGTTGACCCCAAGGAGGGCATCGTCGGGTCTCAGTGACACCACGGGTGGCCGCCTCGCGCGCGATGCGTGAGGCGGCCACTTGCTGTTCCCTCTGGTATCGACGTCAGCCTTGGTAGCGTGCGGTCCATCAACCAAGGGGAGGCCATCGTGGCCCGTTTGGACACGCTCGACTACGCGCTGGGCGAGCTGAGCCAGGTCGTCCGCACCCTCGACGACTCGGTCATGGACGGGCCGACGAACTGCGCGCCATGGTCGGTACGGCGCCTGGCCAGCCACGCCTTGAACAACCAGCTGCTCTGGGCCGGACTGGTCACCAATCAGCAGCTCGTCTCAAGCGCAGACGCCATGGGAGCCGTAGCCATCCCGGGCGACCTCGAGCCCCTCGCCACCGACGTCACCGGCCGCGTGATGGCCATGTGGCGGAGCGACGGTGTCCTCGACGCGGTGCACGAGACGCCATTCGGTGCCCTGCCCGGCCACGCGGTCATCGACTTCGCCATCATCGACGCGGCAGCCCACGCCTGGGACCTCTCGGCCAGCCTCGGTCATCCGGTCGAGTTCGATCCGTCGGAGATCTCCGCGCTCACCGAAGTCGTCGACGCGACCTGCACCGACGCCGCCCGCGAGCACGATCTGATCAAGCCGGCCACCCAGCCCCCGGCCGACGCGACGGACACCGAACGGCTGATGGCCGCCGCCGGCCGAGCCATCCCTCGCTAGCTCGGGCGGTCACGTCGCGAAATGGCGATGGTGGCGTAGCGTCAACGTGTGGACCCTTACCAGCTCGCCGACGACGACGAGGGTGCTGCGGGCGGCGACGGTCGACCGTCCGGACGTGACAAGGATGGCGTTGACTCGCTGCGGGATGCCGAGGCCGAAGCCGGCGACGAGGACGAGCTCGTCGACGAATTCGACATGGACGACCGCGAGGCTCGCGAGCTCGGGGTGGATCTAGATGGTCGAGGCGAGCCGGAGCCTGGCTTCAGCTAGCGGTTAGACCCAATCGCGCCGGCCCGGGCGCTGCACGTCGCCCGACATCTTGCTGATCCCCGGCACGTCGTCGCGTACGTGGGCGTCGGCTAGGTGCGCGTAAGTTCGAGCACAGGAATGGTGCGGACTCCGGCGGTTCGGCGTGCGTACTCGGCAAAGCCTGGGTAGCGGCGGGCTTGCTCGGCGTAGACGCGGTCGCGTTCAGCACCGCTCAATTTGCGCACGCTCACCTTGTAGGTCTCGGTTCCGCGTTCGACACTTCCGTCGCCGGCGGCGGTGAGGTTGTGGTACCAGTCGGGGTCGCTTGGCGCGCCGCCCTTGCTTGCGAAGACGTAGATGATGTCGGGCTCGCTGTCGTGTGGCAGGTACATCACCGGATTTACGAACTCGCGCCCGCTGTTGCGGCCGCGGTGATGAACCAAGACGAGCGGAGCGCCCTCGAAGTTCCCCCCAACCCTGCCTCCGCTCGCTCGGAACTCAGCGATGGTCTTCGCGTTCCAGTCGAGTCTGTCGCTCACGTCGGACTCCTCCTGTGCTGCCACGCGAGCCCTGCCAGAAC
>JBEEGD010000060.1:0-2560 GCA_041166685.1 Acidimicrobiaceae bacterium
GTTTGCGCCGGCACCACGACGTACGCGCCGATCCAGTGCAGTGACCCTTGACGCGGCGCGATCTTCGAATACGACTGCACGTCGTCGAACCAGTACTGGAAGAAGAGTTGCTCGAGCGAGGTGCAAACCACCTCGTGCAACGAAAGATCGACGAGTTGGCCCGCACCCGTCGCGGCCGCGGATCGCACTCCGGCAAGCCCGCTGAGTGCGGCGAAGAAGCCGCCGAAGTTGAACGCCTGACGACCCCACGGGTTCACGGGTGTTTCGGGCAGTCCGGACACCGACAACACACCGCCCAGGGCCGCGGCCACGAGATCGCTGCTCTGCCAGCCGGACCGCGGGCCGGTGCGGCCGAACGGAGTGAGGGACACCTGCACCAGCCGGGGGTTCCCGACGATCAAGTCCGCGTGGTCGATCCCGAGCTCGGCCAGCCGGCCAGGGTGCTCCGTTTCGATGACGAGGTCGGCCCGCTCGGCGAGGCGCCGGTATTCCGAGCGTCCGTCGTCGGTGTCGAGGTCGACGACCGCGCGCGCCTTCGCTCCGTCGTACCACCAGTCGAGGAGGCCACCGCGTTCGGCGGCGTCGTCGGAGCGCATCTCCGGGCCGGGTGACCCGTGTCCGACGCGAATCACCGACGCGCCACACTCTGCCAAGAGCTTGGTCGCGAAGCGTCCGCTGTCATCCGTCAGGTCGACGACGCGCATACCTGCGAGCGGTCCCTCTGCCACCTCTGCCCTCTCCGATCCGAGCGACGCTGAACGGTACTGTCCACGCTCCATGGCTGCGCTCCGTCTCATCGCCGCGCATGAGCTCGCCGTCACGATCGAAGAGGATGAGGTTCGAGTCGGGTTCGATGACTCGGACTGGTTTGGTCCCGGGCGCTTCACCATCGGAGGGCGCAACGAGCCACTAGCGCCCGTACACGAAAGCGACGCGAGCGTGACGGTCGCGTCGGGAGACGTACTCGCCTCCGTCCGCGTGTTCCGCGATTCCCCCGTTGTCGTGTTCCGGCTGGAGTCGGCGACCGCTCTCGACGGAATCGCCACCGAGGCGTTCGCTCGCCCAGCGTACGCGTGGCCGTCCTTCGATCCAGGCTCGCGCCCCCCCGGTGGGCTACCCGAGGGCAGTCGCGGGTTCGGCTACCAGTACACCGAGTTCGCGCTCCCGACCCAGAGCGACGCCTCATTGTCTCGTTGGCGGCTGCTGCCGTTTCGACCAGCGGTGGTCGAGCCGCTCGGGATCGTGGCGCCCGACGGACGATGCCTTCTGCTCGCGCCGCTCAATGCCTTCCACGACCAGGTGATCGGTGTTGGCGACGATCGCATCGCGTGCGGATGGCACGGTGACCTCGAGCGCGTACCCGCGGGGTTTGCCACCGAGATGGCGGTCATCGCAGGAATGGGGCCGCGCGATTGTCTTGACCAGTACGGCGCGCTCCTGCGACAACAGAATGACACGCACCGCCCCGCTCGCGATGCGGATGAGCTCGGCCGCGCGCTGTCCTATTGGACCGACAACGGGTCGGCGTACTGGTACCGGACCGAACCCGGTCTCGACACCGCGTCGTCCTTGGTGTCGACGATGGACGACTTGCGCGAGCGCGGCATCCCCGTCACCTCAGTGCAGCTTGACTCGTGGTGGTATCCACACGAAGTCGTTCGTCCGTTCAACACCGACGATTGGGTCGTGCCGCCCACCGGTCTCGTGCGGTGGGAACCGCGTGACGACGTCCTGCCCCAAGGAATCCAGCACTTGCGGGCCGGACTCGGCCACCCGGCTCTCGTCACGCATTGCCGCCACCTCTCGTCGTCGTCGCCGTACCTCGACGCACATGCCTGCTGGATCGACGGCGACCGCGCGCACCCCCAGACGAGCGACCTGTACGAGCGCTGGCTCGACCAGGCGCAGGCATGGGGGGTTGCGACGTTCGAGCACGACTGGCTCGTCGAGAGCTTCCTCGGCGTTCGCGGGTTGCGCTCCGAGCCCGGTCGTGCCCGCAACTGGCAGGAAGGGCTCGATCATGCGGCGGCTGAACGCGGCATCACGTTGCAGTGGTGCATGGCAACGCCTGCGGACTTCCTACAGACGACGACGCTGGGGGCGCTGACATCAATCCGCACCAGCGGCGACCACGGCTACATGATCGGGCCCGGCGAGCTGTGGACCTGGTTCCTGCTCACGAACGCACTGGCCCGAGCGCTCGGTCTGCGCCCGTACAAGGACGTCTTTCTCTCGGACCGTTCGAACCCCGACCATCACTCCGAGGTGGAGGCCCTTCTCGCCGCGCTGTCGACCGGCCCGGTCGGCATCGGAGACGCGCTCGGTCAGGCCGACCGGGAGCTCGTGCTGCGAACGTGTCGAGAGGATGGCGTGCTCGTACGGCCCGACGTTCCACTCGCCGCAGTCGATCGCTGCTTTGCCGAGCATCCAGTGGCACGCGCGACACCGCTCGTCGCCGAGGCTTGGACCGATCACGCGGCAGGACGCTGGGTCTACGCCGCCGCGTTCAACGTGTCGCGCTTCGAGGAGCGTTTGGAAGAAGAGATCGAGCTCGCGGCGC
>JBEEGD010000061.1:0-3123 GCA_041166685.1 Acidimicrobiaceae bacterium
AGCAAGCAAGACCGACTCGAAGCCATTGTGAATTTGAGCACGCGGCGGGGCTTCGTCTTCCCGGGTAGCGAGATCTACGGCGGCCTGCGCGCGTCGTGGGACTACGGGCCGCTCGGCGTCGAGATGAAGAACAACGTCAAGCGCCAGTGGTGGCAGTCCGTCGTCCAGCGCCGGGACGATGTCGTGGGGCTCGACTCGAGCGTGGTGCTCGCCCGCGAGGTGTGGGAGACCTCCGGGCACGTGACCGCATTCGTCGATCCGTTGACCGAGTGCCAGAGCTGCCACAAGCGATACCGGGCGGACCAGTTGTCCGAGGAGCGCGGCGGCAAGGACCTGGCGGACATTGCCTGCCCCTCGTGCGGTACGCGCGGGGCATGGACCGAGCCGCGGATGTTCAACGGGTTGCTCCGCACCCACCTGGGGCCGATTGAGGACGAGTCCGGGTTGGCGTACCTGCGTCCAGAGACCGCCCAGGGGATCTTCGTGAACTTCCTGGCGGTGCAGTCCTCGTCGCGCAAGAAGCCGCCGTTCGGGATCGGCCAGATCGGGAAGTCGTTCCGCAACGAGATCACCCCGGGAAACTTCATCTTCCGCACGCGGGAGTTCGAGCAGATGGAGATGGAGTTCTTCGTCGAGCCGGGAACCGACGAGGAATGGCACCAGTACTGGATCGACGAGCGTTCCCAGTGGTACGCCGACCTCGGCGTACGGCCGGAGAACTTGCGACAGTACGAGCATCCGAAGGACAAACTGTCCCACTACTCCAAGCGCACCGTGGACATCGAGTACCGATTCGACTTCGCCGGCACCGAATGGGGCGAGCTCGAGGGCATCGCAAACCGAACCGACTACGACCTGACCGTGCACGCGAAGGCGACCGGCGTGGACCTGTCGTACTTCGACCAGGAGCGCGGCGAGCGCTACACGCCGTACGTCATCGAGCCCGCGGCCGGGGTGGACCGCTGCATGCTGGTGTTTCTCCTCGATTCGTACGCCGAGGACGAGGCGCCGAACACCAAGGGTGGCGTCGACCGGCGGGTGGTGCTGCGGCTGGACCCACGCCTCGCACCGGTCAAGGCCGCCGTACTCCCGCTGTCCCGCAACGAGCGGTTGTCTCCGGTCGCTCGTGACCTCTCGGCGGCGTTGCGTACTCGCTGGAACGTCGACTTCGACGACGCTGGTGCGATCGGCCGGCGCTACCGTCGCCAGGACGAGATCGGTACGCCGTACTGCATCACCGTGGACTTCGAGTCGCTCGACGACCAGGCAGTGACGGTGCGCGACCGGGACGCGATGACCCAGGAACGCGTCGCACTCACCCAAGTCGAGAGCTACCTGCTGGGTCACCTCCCCCCCTGCTGACCCGTATAAAGGGACCCTTCATGACGCTCAGTGGGTGCGGAGGGCCTTGATCAGGTCGTCCTTCGTCATCGAGGAGCGCCCCTCGATGCCTACTTGGGCCGCCTTGTCGCGAAGCTCGTCGACGGTCCATTCCTCGTACGCCGGCGAGTGACCGCCCTTGCGGCCGACGCTTGACCGGCCTTGGTTCGCGGCCGCGTTCGCGATCCGCGCCGCCTTCTCTTTGCTCGCACCCTCATCGCGTAGGGCTTCGTAAACCTCGGGATCCTTGACCGACGGACCTGGACGCTTGCCGGCGGGCATCATGACCTCCCTCGAACGGACGTACCGCTGACCTGCCCGGCGGCGACCACGGTCAACCGCGTGCGCCGGCGCAGGCCCAGCGGCTACCGGCGCACCGGGCGCGACGATCGCGGCTCGATAGCCTGGGTACGCCCGCCGAGCGACTCCAGGAGCCCCCGTGCCCAAATATGTCTACGACTTCGCCGAGGGAAACCGCGACCTCAAGGACCTCCTCGGCGGCAAGGGCGCCAACCTCGCCGAGATGACCAACCTCGGGCTGCCGGTGCCCCCCGGCTTCGTCATCACGACCGAAGCGTGCAAGGCCTACCTCGCCACCGGCACCCAACCGGCTGAGATGGCCGACGAAGTGGGCACCCACCTCGCGTCGCTCGAGAAGGCGATGGGAAAGCGTCTTGGTCAGCCAGATGACCCGCTGCTGGTGAGTGTGCGCAGCGGCGCGAAGTTCTCCATGCCGGGGATGATGGACACCGTTCTCAACATCGGCCTGTCTGATGAGTCCGTGCAGGGCTTGGAGAAGCTGTCGGGATCAGCGCGCTTCGCGTGGGACTCCTACCGCCGACTCATCCAGATGTTCGGTAAGACCGTCCTCGGGATCAGCGGCGAACACTTCGACGAGATCTTCGATGCGGCCAAAGAGGCCAAGGGCACCAGCAACGACCTCGACCTCGACGACGCCGACCTGCGCGGCATCGTCGACGCCTACAAGCAGGTCGTCGCGAAGCACGCCGGACGCGACTTTCCGCAAAACCCCCGCGAGCAGCTCGACCTCGCCGTCCGCGCGGTCTTCGATTCGTGGAACTCCGACCGGGCGAAGCTGTACCGGCGCCAGGAACGCATCCCGGCTGACCTGGGTACGGCGGTCAACGTCCAAGCCATGGTCTTCGGCAACCTCGGCATGGACTCCGGCACCGGCGTCGCGTTCACCCGCGACCCCGGCTCCGGTGACCAGGGTGTGTACGGCGACTACCTGCAGAACGCCCAGGGCGAGGACGTCGTCGCGGGCATCCGCAATGCCGTCCCGCTCGCCGACCTCGAAAGCATCGACAAGCCGGCGTACGACCAGCTCATGCAGATCATGACGACACTCGAGCAGCACTACCGCGATCTCTGCGATATCGAGTTCACCATCGAACGCAACAAGCTCTGGATGCTGCAGACCCGGGTCGGCAAGCGCACAGCAGGAGCGGCCTTCAAGATTGCCGTGCAGTTCGTGGACGAGGGCCTCATCGACCTCGACGAAGCGCTCAACCGGGTCAACGGCGCGCAGCTTGCCCAGCTGATGTTCCCCAAGTTCGACGAGGCCGCCGACAAGAAGCAAATCGCCAAGGGGATGAACGCCTCGCCGGGCGCGGCCGTGGGCGTCGCGGTGTTCGACTCCGACCGCGCGGAGGAGCGCGCGAAGACCGAGCCGGTGATCCTCGTGCGCCGCGAGACCAACCCGGACGACCTCAACGGCATGAT
>JBEEGD010000062.1:0-7929 GCA_041166685.1 Acidimicrobiaceae bacterium
CCCCCCCCCCCCCCCCGCCCGCCGGCGGATGGCGGGCTTGTCCGTCGTCGCCGCCAGGATCGCCGGCAGCCCGGCATCATCACCGATGGCGCCGAGCGCGGCCACGGCCGCCTCGCGTACGAGCGCATCACGATGATCCGTGGCGATGGACACCAGGGCCGCGACGATGGAGGGACTCGACGGCGTGACTTCGCCGCACGCCCACGCCGCCACCTCGACCACCGTTGCGTCCTTGTCGGTCAGCAACACCTGCAGACGTCCGTGGGCCTCTGCCGGCGCGAGTGCCGCGGGCGCCACCGCGGCGACGCGGCCGCGCACGCTCGGGTCCGCATCGCCCGTCGCCCGCTCGAGGTCGTCATTCGTGAGCCGTCCCAGGCGGGCGAGGGCGCCAAGCGCCGTCGCCCCCACGCCGGGGTCCTCGTCGTCCAACCCCGACCGAGCGGCGGCCTCGTCGCCTTGTTGGCCGGCCAGCGCCACGGCCCGCCGGCGAGCGAGGCGGGCCGGCAACCGCCGCGAACTGGGCATCGCGCCGATGGTGGCAGACCGACCAGATCCTCGCTCAAGTCGGTCGCGCGTGGGTCCGATGACTCACGCGGGCAACGACTCGGAAGAAAGAGAGAGAGCACCCGTGTCTCACATGGTGAGTTACCGAAGCACCGACGGGAAGCAGAGCTACCACCAGATCGACGAGCTGAGTGACGCCATCAAGTATGTCGAGCATCTGCGCAACGACGAAGCCGTTGACCAGGCTCGGATCTTCAAGATGGATGAGGTCAGCTTCGAGTTCCGGCCGTACTACCGGGTCGAGCTGGCCGGCGCAGGGCCGCCGCCGCCCACCGCCACCATCGAGAGCGAGTGGCTGAGCCCGAAGCCGGATGTGGACGGCGAAGGACTCGAGGAGAACACGGCCACCCCGGACGAGGACGCCGATCCGCTGGCGGCGGCGTGGTCCATGGCGGATCGGGGTGCACCGACGGCCGACGACGGCGAGTCCGTCGGCGCGGGGTTTGGCGCGGGAATGGGTCGTCGGGGCCTGTTCGGCCGCTGACGACTACTGCACGGCGCTGCGGAGCCCGGTGAGGAGGACTGCGCCACCGACGATCAACGCGAGCGCCGTGAGCGCGCCCAGGGCCGTGAGGAGGGTGACCAGGAGGACCCCCGAACGGATGCGTTGCACGAGGTTCGGCCCGTCCGGATCGTCGAGCCAGGTAGCGACCGGCTGGAGGTCCGGCTCGGCTGCGAGGTGACGCCCCTTCGCCGGGCCGCGAACCGAAGGAGTCACCGACGTGGCAGGCTTGTCGGTTGTTGGCGTTCCGCTGAGGGCGACTCTGGTCGCGATGACGAGGGCGGTGCCGACCACCACGAGACTGATGACGAACGCGGACAACCTTCAAACGATTGTAGAAGGCCCTTCGCCATCGCCGGATCCGGCAGTTGACCCTCCTCGACGCCGCAACTGGTTCTTGCGTTGGTGGTGGGTCACTGGCATCGGAGTGGTCACCAGCATCGTCACCGCGGTAGTGGTCTCGTCGCTGTTGATCCACGTTCCTTACGTCATCGAAGGTCCCGGAAACCTCTACACGACCGGCGATCGCATCTCGATTTCTGGTGCGACTCCGTACCCCACGAACGACAAGATCGATCTCGTCACCGTGAGCCTCGACACACGGGTCACCGCGTTCGAGAAGTTCCTCGCCGACCACAACGGCGACGACCTCGTCGTGCCCGCCAAGGAAGTCCTGGGAACCCAGTCACCCGCGCAGAACGACGCCCTCAACGTCCTGCTCATGAATCAGTCCAAGGACGCCGCCGTGCTCGTCGCACTGAAGAAGCTGGGCTACGACGTGCATCCCACCCCGACAGGGGCCCTCGTCGAACAAACGGTGTCAGGCGCGCCGGCCGACGGCGTGATCCAGGTCGCGGAGACCGTGATCGCCATCGACGGGAAGCCCGTGACGAGCGCCGACGATCTGCACACCGTGTTGAGCACCTACACGCCCGGCGCGCAAGTCACGCTCACGCTCGAAGGAACCGATCAGACCCAGCGCACGGTTTCGTTGACGTTGGGGGAGAACCCGGAGAAGCCCGGGGTCGCGTTCATCGGCATCGCGCCCACGACCCGGCTCGTCTATCCAGACCTTCCGGTCAAGGTCACGGTGGCCTCGGGTCAGATCGGCGGACCGAGCGCCGGGCTGGCGTTCGCCCTCGGCATCCTCGACCTCATGACGCCGGGGGATCTGACCGCCGGCCATGAGGTGGCAGTCACCGGCACCATCGACGTCGACGGCACGATCGGGCCCATCGGCGGGATCCAGGGCAAGGTCACCACCGTCGTCCGCCAGCACGTGAAGTACTTCCTGGTGCCGGCCGAAGATGCCGATGAGGCCAAGGCCAGGGCCCCGAAGGACCTGCAGATCGTCTCGGTCCACACCTTGGACGACGCCTTGAATTTCCTGGCCACGCTCGGCGGCTCGGGGCTTCCGCCCGTTTCTTCACCGCCGGGCCCCTAAAGCGTCCGCCCGTGGGGCAGAATTCGGTCACTTGAGCTCTTCTCGTGCCGATGCACCATTCGATGACGTTTCCGAGTCGGCTCGCCCACGCCGTGGGTGAGACCGAGGGCCGCCGGTTCTGAATGTCGACCGCCGGCGCACAACTGCAATTCGGTGCGGAGTTTGCTGTTTTCCTCGTCGCTCTTGCCGGGCTGTCCTTCGTGCTGCTGCGGGCCGAGCTGCTCATCGACGGCTCGCTCCAGCGGTTCGGTCTCGCAGCCGGACTCGGCTGCCTCGGCGCCGCGGCGTTCCTGCACGGCTCGCTCGTGGTCGACGATGCCAACAGCGCCCCGGTCGTCGGTCTGCGAGTCGCCGGTGTCCTCCTGCTGGCGATCGCCCCGATGGGCTGGCGCGCGGGTGAAGGCGGCAAGTTGTGGCTGTGGGCCGGCATCGTCGCGCTCGCGTTGTCGGAAGCCGCGCTTCGAGTCGACAACCAGACGCTGGGCAACTGGCTGCGCATCGCGGGCGCGCTGGGGATCGGTGCGGCGTTCCTCGCCGCGGGGCGGCGGTCCGTCGCGACCCGCGTGGCGGCGAGCTCCGCGGCCATCCTGCTCGCCGTGGTCCTCGCGGTCGCGTTGTCGCTGTCGGTCGTCATCTCCAACAACGTCGAGCATGAAGCGGTTCGACGGTTCAGCGCGGAGGCGGGCGCCGAGGCGGAACTCGCCACAAGTCAAGGTGCGCTCGCGCGCACCGACGCGCAAGTGATCAGCTCTGGACTGGGCGTGCAGCCCGACGCGGTCGGCGGGTTCACCACGCTGAGCAACCCGAACGCCAACGACGATGCCAGGCTCGGCGCGGCCAGCCAACTCACGGTGGTGCTCACCGCCTTCGTCACGGAGTTCAAGCGGATCGATCCTCGGATCGGTCCGCTTGCATTGGTGAAGGGCGGTGCAGTCGTCGCCGCCAGCACCGGCATCAGCTCAGCCGACGCGGTGCAACTGGCCGGGAGCGACGTCGTGGCACAGGCCAACCCGGACAATCCGCGACAGACCCTGTTCGTGACCGCCGGACCGGAGCCGAAGCTCTTCGCGGTGGCCGCCACGACGGTCACCGTCGGCGACACGTTCGTGCTCGTCGTCACATCGCAGCTCGACGACAGCTACCTGCAACAGCGCCTCAAGTCGAGCAACACCGAGATCCAGGACTACGGATTGACGATCGCCACGCGCGAGGCGGTCGTCGCTCGCACCGGCGCGCAACCGTCGCTCGCCGCGATACTTCAGGTCAGCCGCCAGGTCATCGACGGAGCCAGCAGCGCCAACAGCGACATCGGGGGACGATTCCTCGTCGCGCGTCCTGTCGTCCCCGCCGAGTCCCCGGTGGTCGCGGTCATCGTCTCCGTGCCCACCAGCTTCGTCGCCGGGACCCGCGAGGACCTGTTCCGCCTGCTGTTCGTGGTGGCACTGGCCGCCACACTTCTCGCCCTCGTGCTGGCCGCGGTCGTCGGCGAGCGCATCGGATCGGGCCTCCGCCGGCTCACCGCCGCCGCGGGCCAGATCCAGGGCGGCGACCTCCACGCCACCGCCGGCTTGGCCAGCGAAGACGAACTCGGCGTGCTGTCGGTTGCGTTCGACTCGATGACTGATTCCCTTCGGGGGATGACGGCCGAGTTACGCCAAGCGGCGCAAGACGAAGCCGAGCTGCGCGGCCGACTCGAAGCCGTCGTCGGTGGCATGACCGAGGCCTTGTTCGCCGTCAACGATCGTGGCGAGATCACCGACTTCAACACCGCCGCCGAGGAGCTGTGCGGCATCGCGGTTGGTGACGCGCTCGGCCGCCCCGTCAGCGAGATCGTGACCCTGGTGGCATCCGACGGAACCGCGCTCACACCACGCCTCGAACGCCAGGTGCTCGACGAGTGGACCGACGCGGGCAGCCTCATCCAACCGTCGGGCACCGAGATTCCGGTGACCGTGTCCGCGGGCACGCTACGCGGCGTCGACAACGAGATCGTCGGTTCGGTCTTTCTCGTGCGCGACATGCGCCGCGAGCAAGAAGTCGAGCGGATGAAGACCGAGTTCCTCGCCAACATCAGCCACGAGCTGCGTACACCGCTCACCCCGATCAAGGGCTACGCGGGAATGTTGCGCAGTCGCAAGGTCGACCCGGCGCGCGTCAAGAACTTTGCGACCGAGATCGAGGTCGGAGTCGATCAACTCGAACGCGTCATCGATCAACTCGTGAACTTCGCCACGATGGTCGCCGGTCGTCTCGATCTTCGGACCGAGCCCATCAAGGCGAAGGAGATGTTCGATGCGGCGGTGTCGCGTTGGGAGCCGCGCCTTGGTGACCAGCACACGATTCAGCGCAAGGTGGCGCGCGGAGTGCCGTCGCTGCTCGCCGACAGGCGCTACCTCGCACAATCCCTCGACGAGCTCATCGACAACGCAGTGAAGTACTCGCCGTCGGGCGGCAAGGTGCTGCTGAGCGCCACCGTCTCGCAAAACGGCAGGGGCGACGTCGTGCAGTTGACGGTGGCCGACAGCGGCGTCGGCATCGCGCCCGAGCGCCTCGATGCCATCTTCGAGGACTTCTCACAAGGCGACGCATCGGCAACCCGTCGCTTCGGAGGCTTGGGGCTCGGCCTGGCCATGGTGAGCCGCATCGTGCGGGCCCATGGCGGCGACCTGGACTGCACCTCGGAGCCGGGCAAGGGAACGCAGTTCACGATCAGCTTGCCGGTGACGAAGTGATCTACGAACTCACCGATCAGCCCGCAACCCGACGGATCGCGATCGCGTCCGTCGCGCTGCTGTTGTTCGCGGGCATTGTGGCTGTCGCGACGCACAAGGACGGGGGAGTGGGCGACGCGCGGCTCACGACCAAGGGTCGCGCGGCGGTCACTTCGCTGAACGGGCAGCGTCGCGAGGTGACCGGGACGGTGGCCCTTCATCGCGGCGAGATCGTCGAGGCGGTCGAAGACTCGATGACCATCGAACTGCCCGACGGTTCTCACGTCGAGGGCCGCCCGAGCTTCAGTCGAAGCGACGCGACACGCGTGAAGGTGGCGGTCCCGGTCGAGTTGCTGGCGGGTGATCTGCTCGTCACCGCGACCGGCGGCACCGACGTCGACGCCGGCGGCAACCGCGTGCACCTCGACCCGGGCGCCGACGGACCGAGCGCGGCTCGCGTGTCGCGCGCGCTGGCGGTGGGCGCGTACATCTATCGCGGTACGGCGATGTTGGATTCGGCCGGTCAAGCACGGGCGGTTTCCGCGTTACGCGAGATCGAGGTGTCCGCGCTCGGCCGTCCACCGGTGGCACCGCGACCGTTGCAGGTCCACGAGGGCGACCCGTGGGACCGCCGCTTCCTCGGCGAGGCCATCGATCTCGGTCACATCCTCGACCGCTACTCCGACACGTACACCAAGACCCTGGGCACGGGGAATGGCCGCACCGCTGGCTTCTACACCGCGATTCTCCCGAGCCTGGCTCGCGAGAGTGCCTTTACCGGCGACCTGCTGGCGTCGACCCTGCATCCTCCGGGCGACACCATCGTGGGCGGCGCGATCGCGGGGCTCAGCCGCCGGGCGCCGTTCCCGCAGCGATGGCGGGACGTCTTCACCTTCAAGGATGCAGGCGCCAGTTGGGGCTTGGTCGCGCTCGACCAGGGCGTGGCCCGTGATCCGCTGCTGTCCGAGGTGCAGAACGCGCTCAACGCCACGCCGTTCCAGTTCGCGCAGGCGGCGCGCACGCCGCCGACGGCAACGTCCGCGCCGTTGACGGGTGGCCCAACGAGCACGCCCACCACACCGTCCGGCGGTGGGACGACCACCACGCAGCCGAACCCGCCACCGCCACCGACCACGTTGTTGCCGGTGCCACCGACCGGCTCGCCGTTGGTGGATGGGCTCGTCAGCGACGTGAACCAGTTGTTGGGCGGCGTCGTCGGGGGGCGCCCACCCGGCGGGTGAGCGTGCGGTACCTCACCTGACGCGGCACGAGTCGTACGATCGAAGCGATGCCCCCGGACGACGCTGACGATCGAGCCGCTCCCGTCGCGCCAGATGCCGTCGCGCGCACGACGTTCCCCACGAGCTTCCGTGGCTACGACCCCGACCATGTTCGGGTCTTCCTCGAGAACATCGCCGACGCAATGCGTGAGGCCCGCGACCGGGAAGCGGCATTGCGCACGGAGGTCGAGGCAGCCCAGGCGCGCGCCGAAGCGGCGACCCACCCCACCGAAGCGCAGCTCACCGCGGCATTGGGCGAGGAGACCGCTCGGGTCCTGTTGGCGGCGCGCGAAGCCTCGACCGAGATCAGAGCGAAGGGCGAGGAGAGCGTCGCCCGATTGCTGCGAGAAGCACAGGACGACGCGTCCCGCATGAAGAGGGAAGCCGAAACGATCCTCGTGCGGCGCACGCAGGAGGCCGAGGAGGCCGCCGCGGCCATCCTCACCGCAGCCCAGGCGGCGGCCGTGGTCGCGACGGCCGAGGCCGAAGCCGCCCTGGTCGAGCTGCTCGCCGCGAGCGACGCCGCCAAGGAGGCGGCCCGCAACGAAGTGAAAGCGATCAAAGCCGGAGCGGCGGCGCAGGCTGAAGGCATCCTCGAGGCGGCCCGGACCGAAGGCAAGGAGATGGTCGACGAGGCGCTCCTGGTGCGCACCCGCGTCCTCGACGACCTGTCGCGCAAGCGCAAGGCCGCGCGCGTCCAGCTCGAGCGTCTGCAAGCCGGGCGTGAGCGGTTGGTGGAGTCCTACGAGATCGTGCGGCGCACCCTCGACGAGGCCACCGCCGAGTTGAAGGGTTCGCTCACCGCCGCCAAGCGCGCGGCCGACGCCGCGGCGCGACGAGTAGAGGCCGAACCCGCAGCGACGGTCGAACAGCTGGAGGCCGAAGTCGAGGCCGCGCGAGATGCGGGGCTGCCGTTGGTCGAGGAGGAATCCGAGCCCGAAACGGAATTCACCGACTTGCCGGAAGGTGAGATGGTGGCCATCGAGCCGTCCGCGCCGTTCGAGGAGGTTCGGGTGCTCCCCGAGCCGGAGCCCGAGCCCGCCGTCGTGGATGTCGTCGCCGCCGTGGATGTCGTCGAAGTTGTCCAGGTGATCGAAGGCGCCGACGAGGTGGTGGTCGTCGTCGACGAAGTCGTGGTGGTCGAAGAGCTCGACGACGCCGAAACCGAGGCGGTGGATGTCGATGATCTCTTCGCTCGCATCCGCGCGGCGCGGGCCACCGAGGTGGCCAAGGCCCACGAGGTGCTCGCGCAGGACGCGACTCCCGCACCGGCACCGAGTGACACCGAGGCCAAGAAATTCACCGCCGCGCCGGTCGCGCCTGACGACCAAGCGTTGCTCGAGCGTCGCGACGCCGCCACCGATGCGGCGGAGCAGAAGGCGACCCGCAAGCTCAAGCGCGTGTTGGCCGACGAGCAGAACGAGGTGC
>JBEEGD010000063.1:0-9248 GCA_041166685.1 Acidimicrobiaceae bacterium
ACTGGACTGGATGCTGAAGGCGTTGGCCGCGGTCGAGTTGATGATGATCTTCGTTTGTTTCGTGGCGTCGAGCGGAACCGGAACCGAATCGCCGTCCTCATCCACACCCACAGCCGTTCCCGCGTTCACCTGCAGGTCACCACCGGCTTCGACGGACAGGGAACCGTTGAAGATCACGGTGGCGCCGTTGGTGATCGAGACGATGCCACCCCTCACTGAGAACGAAGGACAGTTGACCCACGTGTCCACGCTGAACGTGATGCCGGCGCTGGTGCTGCAGTCGTCGTGAACGGTAAAACCCGCCGGCTTCGCCGACGTCGACGAGTTGGACAAGTCCTCCAGGAACTTGACCGGATCGTCGGCCTCGGCGCACACCGGTTGGCCGCCCTCGTCGTTGACCGAGCTGCACCGGTACACCTTGTCGATGGGCTTGCGGGTGAGACGTTCCGTACGGGCGGCGAGTTGACCGACGTACCTGTAGCTGTTGAGCCTCGGCGTGCCGCAGGTGGCGTCGGCATTGCTGTACACGGAAGTACTGGTGTTGTAGGCCCGCGAGATCGGGGCTTGGTACCAGCCGATCTGGCCGACGGCGGACGACGACTGTGCGCACACCTGACCTGCCGATCCACCGCTGATGATCGGGTTGGTCGATGAGCAACTCGGCCCGTCAGAGTCGCTGTAGGCGATGCCCGGTCCCTTGGCGTTGCCCATGACGTAGATCAACCCGTTGCCGGAATCGATCGCCTTGCAAGCAGACTGGTTCAGCGCGACGAGCGCGGGTGTGATCTCGCCTTTCCCGGGTTTGCTCGTGCGCAACGCAACGCTGTGCACGGTGAAGGAGTTCGACCCTCCGCCGACAATGCCTCGAAAGACGCTGGCTTGAGGTCGGTTGATCTCGACCCCGACGCGATCACAGGGAAGGCCATCGGTGGGCGCATTGATGGTCTGCGGCAGTCCCGTACCGAGCGAAGTCGCCTTCATCAACGGGTTGTCATCGGGCACGGGATTCGTGACCGTGACCGTGACCGAGCCGACCGGGAGGGTCGCGGGCCGAGCCACGGCCGCATCGCATGGTCCGCTGAACGATGAGCACGCGGTCGAGATCGATGCCGACGACGGTTCACTGTCGCCCAGCAATTTGAACGTGTAGGCAAACGCGTCTTCACAGGCGGCGACGCTGTTCGCCGCTTCGGCGAGGGCTACCGCGCCCGCCGTTGACCCCGAGTCCGCGGCGCTGCGCGTTCCGCTGCGAATCGCGCGGGTGGACCCGAGATCCACAACGATCGCGAGCACGGTCAGCAACGCGATCATGCAGAGAGCGACCATTGGAATGACCGAGCCTCGGTCATCTCCGCCGCGTGTCACGACGCCTCGAACTTGGTGATGGACCGACTGGTGAGTGTGGGTGTCGCCGTCCCGACGACGTACTCGAGCTTGCCGTTTCGCCTGGCAACCACCTGCACGCGCCGCTCGAGCGCCGGACGTTCGTCCTCGAAACATTTGTCACCCGACGGGCTGTCCCCCGACGCCGTGCGCGTGAGCGACGACGTCCTGTCAGTGGGCAACGTTCCCGGCGAGACGTATGCGACACAGATCGAAAGGTTGTCGACCGAGCTGGCCAAGTTCCCCTCGGCTGCTGATTGGGTCACGTCCGCGACGCTGGTGAGCCAGCACGACAGCGTTCCCGCGCCGGCCGAGCACGATGTGGCCACCGGCAGGGTCGCACCGAAGCGAGACCCCTCCCTCACCCCATTCGCAATCGCCAGCTTCTGGTTCAACACGATGCCGCCGGTGAACATCCCCATCAGCAGCATCACCAGCAGCGGCAGGGTCAGGGCGAACTCCACCATCACCGCTCCGCGATCACCCTTACCGCGAGCAGCATCGTGCGCGCCGTGGAAACGACGCATCTCTCCTCGGTGCATCACGGAGCCCGCCTGGCTCCCCCAGCTGGGGTTGTGTCCGGCGGCTTTCCGTTGTTCGGATGAGCGCTTGCGCTCGGGCTAGCAGCCGGTTTTCCGGGCTGCGCCGGTTTCTGGCTGTTCTCGCCTCCACTGTCGCTCCCCGGGCTGTCGGCGGGAGCGTCTGCCTGCGGAGACGACGATGGCTGGTGGACGACGTCGGCGCAGAACTCGTCGACGCTCTGGCCGGCCGCCGCGGCCGCGGCCTGCAGGTTCTGCTCGGCGAGTCCTCCCGCATGATCTGACGGACTCGTGCCGCGCGCGAAATGCGCGGTGCACAGGCCGCCCTTGGCGGGACCGGTGGCGTCCGGGCCCTGACCTTGCGATGGGTTCGTATCGGTGCCGGCGGATGGCGCTTCGGATTTCGACGCGTGCTTCGGCTTCGGCAGATGAACACCGACGTGCGAACCTGCGTCTGACACCACTGTCTGGACAGCGTCAGGGAGCTGGTTCGTTGCCGCCGCCGCGGTCCCGGTGAATGCAACGAGAGCGAGCGCGGCAACGGCCTTGGCCGCACGACGCTTGCGGCGCCGGTGCCGCAGAGGTTCGAGGTCCATCGTCGCCTGGGCCCGCGCGATCTCGGCGAACGCGGCGGCGACGACGGTCTCGTTCTCGAGCTCCTCCGGCACCGCCGGGCTGCGAGCTACCTCACACAGGAGAGCGATGTTCTGGAGTGGGGGCGCGAGTGCGTCCGGATCAGCATTGCCGCCGACGATGGCATCGGCCGTACGTTCGTCGAGCAGTTCATCAATCATGTCGATAGAGGGATCGGAACGTTCCCTCACCGCGTTACAAGCCGGCTCGCCTCGAGGGAGCTGAGCCGCCGTAGCGAGCGGTGCTGGATGACTCGAACGGCGCCTGGAGACTTGCCCACGATCACCGCCACCTGCTCGACGCTGAGACCCGCCACGACCCGTAGCAGAACGACTTCGGCCTGGTTGGGCGTGAGGCTGGCCGTCAGGTCGGCGATCGCCGCCTGGATCGCGAGATTGTCGGGTCGCTCTGCGTCGGCGACCTCGTGGAGCTCTTCCTTCACCTCCCGTGGGCGGCGTCTCGTCATGCGCCAGTGGTCGATGGTCCGCCGGCGAGCAATTGTGAACAGCCACGAGCGGAACTGACCTTCGTCGCCCTCGAACGAGGCCAGCGACGAGGCAACCGACAGCCACACCTCCTGGGCCAGATCCTCTTTGGCTTCAGGCGCCTGCCCGGCGAGGAAGCGCAGCAGGAAGGGGTTGTAGGCGCGATACATCCAGCTGACAGCGCGTTCGTCGCCGAGTTTCGCCGCCGAGAGAACGGCTTCGAAGTCGTCCCGAGGCGTCAGGAACCCACCATGGCGTGCCACAGCATCCCTTTCGGCTGTCCGGACGCCCAGATCAAGGAAATCTACGAATGCCGCGATTCGAACCGACGCCGGCATTGATCGTTCGCCTGATGCTTCTCCGTTCACCGGGCACCACCAGGCATCGCCACCGATCGTCTGATGGCTACAGAACTGCGCACCGGACGTCGCCGTCAGGAAGGCGACGGACAGTCGACCTCTGTGATTCATATCCGGCACACAACGGCGACATCGAGCAGCCATAGTCTTGGCGCGAGTGAATAGCGGAGACACCGTTGGGGCGTCCGCGCCGCGAGCAGTCGAACTCGTCCGTTGGCCCAGCGAGGCCGTCCGCCGCGATCGTCTGGCGTCGCTCGGCCTGCCGCGGCTGCTTCTGGTCGAGGAAGGCTGCAACCCGCCAACGGTGCCACTGGGGATTGAGGATTGGATCCGCGTGCCGGCCGACGAGCGTGATCTCTTCGCCCGCATGGCTCGGCTCGAGCGCCGACATCGAATGCTGAATCCGACGGCGCCGGTCCTCGACGATCTGCTGTTGCGAAACGGCGACCGCTGGGTCGCGTTGTCAGCCCGTGAGGCAGGGATCATTCTTCCGCTTGTCAACAACTTCGGCCGCCTCGTGACGCTCGAGGAGATCGGTGCCGCCGCTTGGGAGGACGGCGTGCCCAAGGCATTCAGATCACGGCTGCGTCAACTCCGCAGGCGCGTGGCTGAGGTTGGGCTGCTGATCTCGACCGTGCGAGGGCGCGGATTCATTCTCGAGTTCGATGATGACGATGCCGAGGGTCTTCACTCGTGAACGGCCGGCGTTCCCATGCAGCGCGCATTCCCTTCTTTCTTCTCGCGCTCGTTGCCCTTGTCTTCGTCGACTGCTTCAACGCACCTGCGAGCCCCGGGTGGACAGACCTCGGGCGCGCGCCTCACCTCGCGGCGACCGTTCAGCGCGTGAGCGCCCAGCGCCCACATTCATCGTCCGCGGAAAGCACGCCCATTCCGATATTGCCCCCCACGCCAGTGACGCTGTCCGTCCTTCTGTTGTTGCTCGGTGCTGTTGCCGTCGGTTCGATGCGGCTGCCTCGCCATGTTTGGCGAGCACGACCACCCGAACGCGGCCCTCCGCTCGCTGCGCTCTAGGCACCCGACGCCATTTGGGCTTGAACCGGTGGACGTCATGGGTGCGGTAACGACCGTGCGACGCGAACCGGAGGTTCACATGATGAGACGAGCGAGGCTGCTGCGGTGGCCGAGCGACGGTGATGAGCGCGGGATGGTTCTGGCCGAGCGCCAGCCCTGCGTGTGGTTAGTCGAATCAGGAGCAGCACCGCCAGAGGACTGGGCCGATTGGGAGGATTGGGCACGACTTCCTGTCGACGACGACGAGATCGCGGCTCGCGTCGCCGGCGTCGAGCATCGAGGTCGGGCGCTGGCGACAAGCGCGTGGCTCGATGACTTCGACGTCCTGCATCGCGGCGACGTGTGGGTCGCGCTGTCACCTTTGGAGACTCGACTCATGAGGGAGTTGCTCATCCACGAAGGGGCGGTCGTCCGCAGGAAGGTGCTCATCGACGCTGCGTGGCCGGCCGCGGATGACGCGCACTCCAAGGATCTCAACACGCCGATGAAACTGCTGAAGCGCAAGGCCAAGTCAGTTCAAGTGACAATCCACACAATCGCGGGGCGGGGGTACCTCGCAGAGGTGACCGCTGGCGAAGCGAAGTCAGCCTCCGTCTAACGCGTTGATGCCCTCCTGCACGGCGTACAACACGGCTCGCTCGATCTCCGCCAACGTCGAGTTGTCGACAACCTTCTGGCCAGTGCGATCACGCACATAGAAGGCATCGACGACATGGGCGCCAAGTGTCTGAACCTTCGCCGATCTGATGTCGAGATCCAGATCGGTCAGAGCGCGAGTGATTCTGTAGAGCATGCCGATCGCGTCCGGCGCCTCGACGTCGATCACCGTTGCTTCGTTGGACGCGCCGTTGTCGAACGTAACGGCAGCGTGGTCGATCGTCCTGAGCACCCGCCGTCGGCCGTGTGATCGTGCCCGCTCGGCGAGTCGCGCCTGAATCGCCAGCCTCCCCTCCAACGCACGGCCGAGGTCCTCGATGACCGCAGTCCATGGCGTCTCGTCGCGGAGCCGGTCGACGACACGGAACCGGGATACGGCTTGACCGTTGGGTGTCGAATACGCCGCCGCCTCGAGAACATCGAGACCGCGCAAGGCGAGAACCCCTGCGACGCGGCAGAACAGGCCGGGACGATCGGCGGCAACAACAGTGACGGTGTCGCGCTCCGCGAGTATGCGGTGGCCGCCTCCCGCGAGCGACGCGAGATCGGGCTCGTCGGATCGGATCAACTCCGTCGCCCTTGGCAGGGGTTCGCCTCGTAGGTGTGCTTTGACGCGGGCGACGAGGTCGCCGACGAGGTCCGCCTTCCATGACGACCACGCCGCCGGTCCCGTCGCCTTCGCGTCCGCCTCCGTGAGGGCCGCCAGCAGGTGAAGTTGGCTCACTGATCCCACCGCATTGCTGACAAGGTCGATGGTCGTGACGTCGTCGAGATCACGCCGGCTGGCAACGTCGTTCAGCAGCAGGTGATCACGCACCAACAACATCAGGACTTCGATGTCCTCGGGCGGAAGGCTGACGCGGTCACCGATCGACGATGCAATGTCCATCCCGACAGTGGTGTGGTTGCCGGTACCGACCTTGCCCAGATCATGAACCAACGCGGCGAGCACGAGCAGGTCCGGGCGCTCGACCCTCGCCGCGAGCTCGGCTGCGTTGCTCACCGCTTCGAGCAGATGCCGGTCGACGGTGAACCGGTGGTACGGATTGTGCTGCGGCCGGGCTCGCACGTTCGGCCATTCCGGCACGAAGTTCTCCCACACGCCGTGGTGGTCGAGGGCCTCGATCACGCCAATGGCCGGGCGCCCGGCGAGCAAGAGGTCCACGAACAGCGTACGGGCCTCGGTCGGCCATGGTGTCGGCAGGACGTCGTGGCGATCGCGCAGGCGATCGAGCGTGGCTCGTTCGATGGGCAGATCGTGTTGCGCGGCGACCGCTCCGATTCGCAACGCGAGCCACGGGTCCGCGTCCGTCGCAGTCGAGGCCTCGCAGTGGATCTCACCGTCGCGCTCGACCACGCCCGCGGCCAGGACACGCGCGCTACGGGCGCCGCGGCCGCGCGGTCCTACCAACCCCGAGCGAGTACGCCTCCAGGTGTCGTCGCTCATCCACGCAATGGCTCGTGCCGCTTCTGCGATATCGAGCATGAGCGCGTCGGGCGATGGATGGCCGAGGGCTTTCGCGACCGCAAGGCGGTCTTCGTGCGTCAGCACGTTGAGTGCTCGACCCGAGGCGCGTTGCAGCTCCACGCGAGCGTCCAACAGAACCGCATAGCCGGTTTCAAGTGCCGCCGCGTCGTTGGCGAACAGCACTCGGCGCGCCGCCTCGGCCCACTTGAGGGCGTGCACGTCGCGCATCCCGCCGCGACCTTCCTTGAGGTCCGGCTCGAGCAGGAACGCGACCTCACCAGCATTCGCGTGCCTGGCGTCCACCCGTCGTCCAAGTTCGTCGAGCCACCGACGAGCGCCGTTCTGCCACTGCGCCACCGCCCGCTCCGTGAGCTCTGCGGTGAGCCGCTCGTCGCCCGCGATGTGACGAGGAGTCAGCAAGGCCGTAGCGGTGTCCAGGTCGTCGCCAGCGAGCTGGAGCGCTTGGCGAACCGTGCACACGCTGTGCCCGAGCTTGAGCCCTGAGTCCCAGATCGGATACCAGAGCCGGTCGGCCACGTCGCCCACATCGACGCGCTTGTCGTGCAGCAGCATGATGTCGATGTCGCTCGATGGACACAGCTCGGCTCTGCCATAGCCCCCGATGGCTACCAATGCCACGCCCGACGCAGAATGGCTCGCCGCGTTGAACAGTGCGGCGAGCCACTCATCCACGAGCCGGGCGTGCTGCAAGCACCAGTCCGCTCCCGTGAGGCCTCGATCGTCGAGCAGGGGTTGGCGATCGAGGGTCACGTTGTGACGGTACGCAGGATCGATGGAACTCGCCCACGAGCGGCCCTAGGCGAATGCAGTAGCGAGTTCCACCGATTCACACAGCGTCATCACCCATCTCGCCCGTCCTGACGCGCATGAGGCGATCGAGATCCACGGCCCATGCCTTGCCGTCGCCAATCTTGCCCGTGCGTGCGTTTGCGGCGATGAGATCGAACACCTTGTCCACGTCCGCGCTGTCGACGACGATCTCGAGCTTCACCTTGGGTACGAAGTCGACCTTGTACTCCGATCCTCGAAACGTCTCGCTCTTTCCTCCCTGGCGCCCGTAGCCCTGCACTTCGCTCACGGTGAGTCCGAGGATGCCCGCGCCTCGCAACGCTTCTTTCACCTCTTCGAGTTTGAACGGCTTGATGATCGCCGTCACGAGATGTGCCACTGGTTTCTCCTGTCGATGCTTTGCAGAGTGATCGGTGAATGAATGGTGGAAGCCGAGGCGCCGTTGCCCCGGCCCACCACTGCGTCGACTCGCTAGGTCGAAACCGCTTCTTGTTCAGTGCCGACTCCGTGCGGCTGAGTGCCGAGGCCCCCCATCGGTCCGCTGCTCCCCGCTGGCGAGGTGTAGGTCATGCCGTAGCCGAACTCGACGTGGTAAGCGGGCGAGCCGTGCTCATGGATATCGAGACCCTCGAGCTCGCCGTCCTTCGATACCCGCAGGTTCCAAGTGCCGGGGATGGCCCTGATCACCTTGAAGATGATGAACGACACGAGGCTGACGACGATCACGCATGAGATGCTGCCGACGAGCTGCGCCTTGAACTGGTCCAATCCACCTCCGTGGAACAGCCCATTGACCGTGAACGTCTCGTTGTCGGCGCCGGTCGGCGTCGGAAGCCCGAACTCGCTCGCCGCGAACAGGCCGAGACTCAACGTTCCCCAGATGCCGGCGAAGCCGTGGACGGCCACCGCACCAATCGGATCGTCGACCCGGAGGTGTTCGAGCAGGTCGACACCGAGCGGAACGATGATGCCGGCGATGGCCCCGATGATCACTGCGTCGAGCGGCTTGACCCAGTAACACGGACACGTGATGGCCACGAGGCCGCCGAGGAAGCCGTTGATCGACATCCCGACGTCCCACTTCTTCGCTCGCGGATAGACGAAGAGCACCGCCATCATTCCGCCGGCACAAGCCGCCAGCGTGGTGTTGGTCGCGACCCGGCCGATGCCCACGAAGTCCATGCCAGACAAGGTCGAGCCCGGGTTGAAGCCGTACCAGCCGAACCACAAGATGACGGCGCCGATGGCGGCGATGTTCAGGTCGTGCGGTGGCGTCGGACCGCCGCCGTCGCGCTTGAACTTCCGGCCGATGCGCGGCCCGAGCACGATCGCACCCACGAGGGCGATGAATCCGCCAACCGTGTGCACAACCGTCGAGCCGGCGAAGTCACGGAAGACGATGCCGTCGCCCACGAAGCCCGAGAACCAGCCCATCGTGTTGCCGAGCCAGCCACCCGGACCCCAGACCCAGTGGCCGAAGATGGGGTAGATGAGGCCCGACACGCAGGCGCTGTAGAGGATGTCGCCCTTGAAGCTGGTGCGACCGACCATCGCGCCGGACGTGACGGTCGACGCGGTGTCAGCGAACGCGAACTGGAACAGGAAGAACGCGAGGAACGCCACGTGCGTGTCGAACAGACCGCCGTAGTCGTAGGTCGCGGGCGCGCCCTGCAGGAAGAAGTTCGAGTGGCCGATGAACCCGTTGCCCGTGCCGAACTGGAAGGCGAATCCGACCGCGAAGTACAGGAGCCCGCACAGGCACGTGTCGAAGATGCACTCCATCATGATGTTCACGGACTCGCGGGAACGGGCGAAGCCCGCCTCCAGCGCCATGAAGCCCGCCTGCATGAAGAACACCAGGAAGGCGGTGACGAGCACCCAT
>JBEEGD010000064.1:0-6624 GCA_041166685.1 Acidimicrobiaceae bacterium
GCCGCCGAACGGCAGGGCCCGCCTCGTGCAGACGCTCTTCGGTTACGTCCCGGTCCACGACTGAGGTTGCCCCGGTCTGATCGATGACAACGGGCACGCCGGACAACGATCCGGCCGAGCCTTACCGTTCTGGGGCACCTGGGCCGGATCGATGACACAAGCAGACCCATCGAGCGTGACCGCATCAACGTGTACGGAGCAATGGGAGTCGGTCGCGCGGCTCGGCAGCGCGGCTCGTTCGGTGGACGGTGCGGCGCTCACAAACGGGGCCCAGCGCGCCTCTATACACTCGGGCCCGTGCGAGACGCCGACGCACTGGCGGCCGACCTCCACGCCAGGGGCCTCCGGGTTACCCCGCAGCGCCAGCTGATCTACTCGCTTCTGGCGGAGAAACCGAGCCATCCCACCGTCGAGGCCGTGCACGAGGCCGTCCTCGCGGTGTTGCCGACGGTGTCGTTGCGGACCGTGTACCAGGCGCTGCACGACCTGGAGGCGATGGGCGAGATCCGTCTCGTGCAGATGGGCAACGGGCCCCTCCGGGTGGACACGAGGCCCGAGCGTCACGCCCACCTTCGCTGCACCGAGTGCGGGCAGCTGCACGACGTCGACGTCGATCTGAGCGAGCTTGTCCTCCCGGCTGCGCAGCGGCGAGGCTTCGCCCTCGAGGGCGCCGAGGTGACCTTCTCCGGACGCTGCCGGATGTGCGCCCGCAACCCGCAGGGGAGTACCAACTAGCGGCCGGGCCGACGCGCCGAACCAACGTCAAGCGCCATGAGCCATCACAAGGAAACACCGAGAGAGGACGACCGACGTGTCTGACAGAGGTAGCGAAAGCGAGAACCCAGCAATCCCATCTCCGACTCCCAAGCCGCATCGGCCCAGGTCGAACCGGGACTGGTGGCCGAATCAGCTGGACCTTTCGGTGCTCCACCAGCACACGCCCGCGTCCAACCCGATGGACGAGGACTTCGACTACGCAGAAGCGTTCAAGACCCTCGATCTCGACGCGCTGAAGCGGGACATCGTCGCGATGATGACGACGTCGCAGGACTGGTGGCCCGCGGACTACGGCCACTACGGGCCGCTCTTCATCAGGATGACGTGGCACGCTGCCGGTACGTACCGCATCGCCGACGGCCGGGGCGGGGTTGGCGGCGGCGATCAGCGCTTCGCCCCGCTCGACAGCTGGCCCGACAACGCCAACCTCGACAAGGCGCGCCGGTTGCTCTGGCCGGTCAAGCAGAAGTACGGCCGGACGATCTCCTGGGGCGACCTCCTGGCCTACGCCGGCAACGTTGCCCTCGAATCGATGGGCTTCAAGACGTTCGGCATGGGCTTCGGGCGGGAGGACATCTGGGAGCCCGAAGAGGTCTTCTGGGGTCCTGAGGACACGTGGCTCGGCGACGAGCGCTACACCGGCGACCGGGAGCTCACCGGTCCGTTCGGCGCCGTGCAGATGGGCCTGATCTACGTGAACCCGGAGGGCCCGAACGGCAACGCGGATCCGCTTGCTGCCGCCCGGGACATCCGAGAGACCTTCGCCCGTATGGCGATGAACGACGAGGAGACGGTTGCGCTCATCGTCGGCGGCCACACCTTCGGCAAGTGCCATGGTGCAGGCGATCCGGAGCTCGTCGGCCTGGAACCCGAGGCGTGCCCCGTCGAGCACCAACTCTTGGGTTGGAAGAACAGCTTCGGCACCGGCAAGGGCGTAGACACGATCACCAGCGGGCTCGAGGGCGCATGGACCAACGACCCGGTGAAGTGGGACAACGGGTTCCTCGACAACCTGCTCAACTACGACTACGAGCTGACGACGAGCCCCGCGGGTGCCAAGCAGTGGACTCCCACGAATCCCGAGGCCCAGGGCACCGTTCCCGACGCGCATGATCCGTCGAAGCGGCACGCGCCGATCATGCTGACGACGGACCTCGCGCTGAAGCTGGATCCGATCTACGAGCCGATCGTCAAGCGCTTCCACGAGAATCTCGACGAGCTCGCAGACGCGTTCGGCCGAGCGTGGTTCAAGTTGTTGCACCGCGACATGGGGCCCGTCTCGCGCTACCTCGGCCCGTGGGTTCCGGAGCCGCAGCTGTGGCAGGACCCCGTCCCCGCGGTCGACCACAAGCTGATGGGACCCAAGAAGATCGCGGACCTCAAGGCCAAAATCCTCGAGTCAGGACTGTCCATCTCCCAGCTGGTCACCACCGCCTGGGCGTCGGCGTCAACTTTCCGCTTCACGGACAAGCGTGGCGGCGCCAACGGGGCGCGCATTCGCCTTGCGCCGCAAAAGGACTGGGACGTCAACCAGCCGGCCGAGCTGGCCAAGGTGCTGCAGACGCTCGCGCAGATCAAGAAGGGAACGAAGAACTCGCTCGCTGACCTGATCGTGCTGGGCGGGTGCGCGGCCGTTGAGCAAGCGGCGAAGAACGCCGGGCACGACGTCACGGTCCCATTCGCGCCGGGGCGCACGGACGCCTCGCAGGAGCAGACCGACGTGGAATCGTTCGCCGTGCTCGAGCCGAGGGAAGATGGGTTCCGCAACTACCTCCGAGCCGGGGAGAAGTTGCCGCCCGAGACCCTGCTGCTGGACCGGGCCAACCTGTTGACGCTGACCGCCCCCGAGATGACGGTGCTCATCGGCGGCATGCGTGTGCTCAACGCCAACGTCGGACAGGCCGCACACGGCGTGTTCACCGACCGGCCCGAGACGTTGACCAACGACTTCTTCGTGAACCTCCTCGACATGAGCACGGAGTGGAAGCCATCCGCCTCGTCGGAGAACGTGTACGAGGGTCGCGATCGCGCGACGGGCGAGATCACGCGGACCGGCACCGCCGTCGACCTCGTCTTCGGTTCGAACTCCCAACTCCGAGCCCTCTCGGAGGCCTACGCATGTGACGACTCGAAGGAGAAATTCGTGCGTGACTTCGTGGCTGCGTGGGACAAGGTCATGAACCTCGATCGCTACGACCTCGCCTGAGCTAGCCGGATGGAGGAGGTTCCGGTTCGCCGATGACGTCGGCCCTGTCGCGCTCGATGTGATACGGCACGGACACGACGACGGTGTTGCGCCGGAACAACAGACGCGCCTTGAGCATCAGCGCAGTCTGGTTGTGCAGTAGTTGCTCCCACCAGCGCGTGAGGACGAACTCCGGCAGGATCACCGTGATGATGTCGTTGTCGTAGGTCTGGTCGAGCTCGTCGATGAACTCGACGACTGGGCCCGCGAGATCCCGATACGGCGAGAGCCTGATTTCGAGCGGGATGTTGATCTGGTGCTGCTCCCACTCCGTCTGAATGGCCTCGGCCTCTTCAGGCGTGCTCACCACAGTGACCGCCATGAGGCGGTCGGGGGCAAGCGCCTTCGCATACTGCAGCGCGGCGAGGCTCGCCCTGTTCACCCGGCTGACGAGCACGATGACCGTGTGCGTCGCGCGATGCGGGTGGTAAGCGTCTGGGACCGCCAGCGCCTGCTGAACGTGCTGGTAGTGCCCGTGGATCGCTTTGAAGAAGGCCACGATGAACGGGATCAGCAACACCGGAATCCAGGCGCCCTCGGTGAACTTCGAAACGATCACAACCCCCAGCACGGTTGCCGTCGCGACCGCGCCAATCGCGTTGATCGCGGTCCCTCGCTTCCATCCCGGCTCCCGCAAACGACGATGATGCTGCACCATGCCCGCTTGGGAGAGCGTGAAGCCGGTGAACACGCCGACCGCGTAGAGGTGAATCAGCGCCGAGGTGTCGCCCTTGAAGGCGACGATCAGGAGCGCGGCGACGGCCGACAGCACGAGGACGCCGTTGGAGAAGACGAGGCGGTCACCGCGGTTCGCCAGTTGGCGCGGAAGGTAGCCGTCGCGGGCGACGATCGAACTGAGCCGCGGGAAGTCGGCGAAGGCCGTATTCGCTGCGAGGATCAAGATCGCGAACGTTGAGATCTGGAGCAGCAAATAGAGCACGGTGCCCCGACCGAACACCGCCGCGCCCATGACGGACAGCAGTGTCTCGGTGTCCGTCGGCGTTGGCTTGAGCCGGTGGGCCAGCACCGACACTCCGAAGAAGGAGATACCGAGGATGAAACCCATCCACGTCAACGTGGTTGCTGCGTTCTTGGACTCGGGCGGCTTGAACGCGGGCACGCCGTTCGAGATCGCCTCCGTACCCGACAGCGCAATGGCGCCCGACGAGAACGCACGCAGGAGGATGAGCGTCGAAAGTCCACCCAACATCGCGCCATTCGCCCCGAGTTGCTTGAGCGCCTCCTCGTTCGGCGGCAACGCGCCGAGGCCGCCGAAGTACGACTGATAGAGGCCGTACCCGATGAGCGCGGTGAGGGCGAAGATGTAGATGTACGTCGGTCCCGCGAACACACGGCCTGATTCCTTCACGCCGCGGAGGTTCATCAGCATCATTCCGGCGACGCACCCCACGCAGATGGTCACGCGGTAGTCGGCCCACTCCTGACGAGTCGAGATGATTGCGGCCACGCCGGCCGAGATCGACACCGCAACGGTGAGGATGTAGTCGACCAGCAGCGACGCACCTGCGATGAGCGCCGGCGTCTCGCCCAGGTTGTCCTTCGCAACGATGTAGGCGCCGCCACCGCTCGGGTAGGCGAACAGCGTTTGGCGATAGCTGGTCACCACGATGACCAACAGAACCATCACGACGATTGAGATCGGGACCAGCCGGTCGAGCGCGACCTGCAGGCCCGCGGCGGGGATCAGGACACGGAGCACCTCCTCGCCCGCGTAGGCCGTCGACGAGATCGCGTCCGACGCAAACACGGCGAGAGCGACGGTTTTGGGGAGACGCTGATGGCCCTCTTCGGAGGTGGCGATCGGCTTGCCGACGAGAACGCGCTTGAGGAGCGAGGCCAACGGTCCGTTCCTCGTCTCAGGCCGTCGCGGGTTCAGCCGCGAGAGCAAGGCCAAGCACTTCGGCCATCGCGACTGCGGCCCGTCGATTCGCGGCCATGACGATGACTCCGGGCACCGGGATCGCGGCCACGTAGCCAAAGCACTGGTCGTTCCAGGTCACCGCCAGCGCAACGCCCTCAACGGGAAGCGCAAAATCGCCGCCGAGGTTGCCGGGTCCCTCACCTCGAACCACGCCGCCCCGGTCGATGGTCGTCAGCGTCACCATCTCCGTGGTGAACCAACACTTCTGCAAACTGAGCAGCTCGAACAGCTCCGCTCGCACCGCAAGCGCGACATCGTCGGCACGGCCTTCGGCCGCCACCTCGAGCACGCGCCCGAGGGCCGACGATGCGTGCGCACCCTCGCGCCCGAACATCCGCTCGATTTGCAGCCGATCGGCCATCGCGCCGACCGCGAGGCCCACGACCAGCAGCAACACGGTGGTCTCGATGTCCTTGGCATTGGTGATCTTCAACGACAAGTAGGGCTGTGTGTGGAAGAAGTCGAAACTGGTTGCGGCCATCAGCGCCGATACGACCCCGCCCAGTCGGCCCCCGGTTTGTGCGCCGCCGACGACCGTGACCACCAACACCAGGGCGGTGATCTGCGAATCGATCTCACCGCGTACTCCGACCAGCGCCATCCCCACGATGAGGGGGACCGATGCCGCCAACACCATGGGGATCGCTCGATCCCGGTCGTTTCGCACGTGTCCCGTGTACCTCGGCACGTCGCGGCTGCGACAGGCTCTTTACGCAATCTCTACGCGCCAGCCCACGGAATTGACGCAAATTTTATGGCGGATTCGTGACCGGCGGATGACCTTGGCGTTGCGCGCGGAAGATCGTCCTCACCAGGGCATGACGTGCCGTAGGCCTGTCCCGGTAGGGACCTTCGTCCCTACTGGTGACCGGCCCAGGCAGCACACAATCAAGCCAGCGCCGCGATTCGGCGGCCGCGACCAAAACGGGGTGCAAGCTCCAAGGAGAAGAAGAGATGAAGCGCAGAACCCTCGACGTCCTCTTCAGTATCGGAGGCATCGCACTTGCGGGTCTCCTGCTCGTGCTCGGACTCGTCATGACCAGCAACGCCAACTTCTCCAAGAACTACGTGAAGGACCAGTTGAGCCAGCAGAACATCACGTTCAAGTCGGCCGACACCCTCACGCCCGAAGAGGCGAAGTCGGCCTGTCTCGTGCAGTTCGCCGGCCAGCCGCTCACGACCGGCAAGCAAGCAGAGTGCTATGCCAACGACTTCATCGGCCTGCACACCAGGGCTATCGCCAACGGCCAGACCTTCGCCGACCTCGGTGCGCCCCAAACCGCTCTCAGCGCAAAGGTCAAGGCGGCCACCGCGGCCAACGATCCCGCGCTGCCCGACCTGCAGCAGCAGCTGACCGCCGTCACCGCACAACGTGAAAGCCTGTTCAAGGGCGAAACGCTCCGAGGACTGCTGCTCACCTCATTCGGATTCAGCGTGTTCGGCGTGAAAGGCGCGCAGGTCGCAACCGTGGCCTACATCGTGGCCGCACTGCTGGCCCTGCTGTCCATCGCCGGCTTCGTCCATGCGCTCCGGACCTCGAAGAACGAGGCGTTCGCCGCGGTGTCGCAGCCTGCGAAGGTGAAGGCCGGCGGCATGCAGCCCGTCGCCGTCTAACCGCTAGGCCACATGCGCCAGCCATACCTTGCGAGAGGGGCGGGGG
>JBEEGD010000065.1:0-35878 GCA_041166685.1 Acidimicrobiaceae bacterium
TGGCGCATGCCGCTCATCATCCGCCACATGATCCCGAAGTCGACCTCGCTGAACATCCGGACGTGGCGCTCGACGTCCTCGAACTGCACGTTCTCACCGGTGCGCAGGATCGCTTTGATGGCCCGCATCGTGAAGGCCTCCGGCATCCGGTGCGCCTGGGCCATGACCGGCCGGAGCACGTGAAACGGGATGCGCCCGAACAACACATCCGCGATGGGAAAGAGGCGGTCGAGGATTTCCTTCTCCATGAAGGTCGGCACGGGGTTCTCGAATGTGCCCGCCACGGGAACGATGCCGGCGATGCGCGCAGGGCCGCCGACCCGGTACGCCTCGAAGATGCCCTGAACCCCCATCGAGTGACCCACGAGCACCGCCTGCGCGAACCCAGCATGCTCGATGATCTCGATGATGTCGGTGGCGATGCGGCTCACCGATACCTCGTCCTTGGGGATGTCGTTTGGCGCCCTGCGAATCGCATCGTCCGGCAAACCCGATTGGCCGTGGCCGCGGTTGTCGAAGAAGACAGTGGGATGACCGGCCTCGATCACACCGGGCGCGATGTTCTTCCAGTACGCATCCGGGCACGTCCAGCCGTTCATGAAAACGACTGGAACCCCCGCGGCCGACTCGCTGCGCACCGTGTAGGCAAGCCGTGCACCGTCTGACGCTTGAACGAATCGATCTTTGGGCCAAACCGCGTTCTGCTCGGATAACGACGTCGCAGGGCTCACGACAGTCGGTCTCGTACGACATCCACGAGCTCATCGATCGCGACTCGCGACTGCTCCATCGAGTCGCGATCGCGGAGTGTCACCGCGTTGTCCTCGAGCGATTCGAAGTCGACCGTGACCGCGAGCGGCGTTCCGATCTCGTCCTGCCTGCGATAGCGACGGCCGATGGCCTGAGTCTCGTCGTACTCCGTCATGAAGTGCGGCTGCAGGCGTTGCAACACTCCGCGCGCCAGCGGCGAGAGCTTCTCGTTCTTCGAGAGCGGAAGCACGGCCACCTTGTACGGCGCCAGCCGCGGGTGCAGTCGCAACACGGTCCGCTTCTCACCCTTGCCCGCACCTTCGCGATCGACTTCTTCCTCGTCGTACGCGGCCATCAGGAACGCCATCGTCGTGCGCGTTGCTCCGGCGGCCGGCTCGATCACGTGCGGGACGTAGCGCTCGCCCGACGGTTGGTCGAAGTATTCGAGCTTCTCGCCCGAATGCTTCGCGTGCTGTGTGAGGTCGTAGTCGCCGCGGTTGGCGATGCCTTCCAGCTCGTCCCAACCCCACGGGAAGAGGAACTCGACATCGCTCGTGCCGGATGAGTAATGGGACAGCTCATCGGGCTCGTGGGGACGCAGCCGTAACTTTGACTGGGGTATGCCGAGCTCCGTGTACCAGCGGAAGCGCTCCTGGCACCAGTACTCGTACCACTTCGTAGCCTCGTCGGGCGGCACGAAGTACTCCATCTCCATCTGCTCGAACTCGCGGGTGCGGAAGACAAAATTCCCGGGCGTGATCTCGTTGCGAAACGACTTGCCGACCTGCGCGATGCCGAACGGCGGCTTCTTGCGGCTGGTCGTGAGCACGTTCATGAAGTTCACGAACATTCCCTGCGCGGTTTCCGGCCGTAGATAGACCTCCGCGGCCGAATCCTCGACGGGGCCGGCGTGGGTCTTGAACATCAGGTTGAACTGGCGCGCCTCCGTAAACGAGTCCTTGGCGCCACAATTCGGGCAGATGTCGGGATCGTCGAGCTTGTCGAGCCGGAACCGCTCCTGGCATTTGCGGCAGTCGACCAGCGGATCAGTGAAGTTCGTCAAGTGACCTGACGCTTCCCAGATCGCCGGCGGGCCCAGGATGGCTGCGTCGAGGCCAACGATGTCGTCGCGCAATTGCACCATCGACCGCCACCACGCCTCCTTCACATTGCGCAGCGTGAGCACACCGAGCGGCCCATAGTCGTAGGTCGACCGAAAGCCGCCGTAGATCTCCGCAGACGGGAACACGAACCCACGCCGCTTGCTGAGATTCACGACCTTGTCGAACAGCGACGGGTCGGCGGCGACCGCCTCCTGGGACATCCGTCGAACACTACCGGCGGCACCCTCCGGTCCCCGACGGACATTTCGGTCGCTCGAGTTGATGCAGACTGCACCGATGGCCGCCCCCCGACGACCTGTGGTTCTCGTCTGCGCCGCGCTTCTCCTATTGCCGCTGGCAGCGTGCAGCAAGGATTCCAAGCGCCCATCCGCCGCGTCGAACTCGAGTTCAGCTGCTTCGTCTCTGTCGTCGTCGAGTTCCTCGTCGACGGATTCGGCTCCGCCTCCCACGACCGGGCTGTGCAGCGCGCCAGAGATTCCGCCGTCGGCAGTCAACGTCACCCATGCCGACGGAGATTTCAACGGCGACAACACCACCGACTCGCTCACCGTCTACGGGACGGGCACGAACACTCAGCCGTCGCCGTACCACGTCCGAATCGAGCTGGCCGAAAGCCACGGCACCGTCGACACCGTCATCGCGGACGCCGCCACGGACAACAACCAGACCGTCAAGGCATTGGGCGGAGCGGATGTGAGCTCGAGCGCCGGGCTTCCGCCGGACGGATCGGGGGCGGAGCCCTTCGTCGAAATTGGATCGGGTGCGTCCGACAGCCTGATCGGTGTGTTTCAACTCATTGGCTGCTCACTCACACGTCTCACCGGTCCACAGGGCACGGCGCCGTCGCAGTTTCCTATCGGTGGCAGCGTCACTCACCTCGACGGGCTGCGCTGCGACGGCTCCGCTGGCGGCCAGCGCCTGGTGCAGCTGTCCGCGACTAGCAGCGACGGCGTGAGCTACGACACGAAGGAAACGCGGCTGGAGGTGCAAGACGGCAAGTTCACCGCGACGGCCAACGTCACCGACAAACTCGATGCTCGCGACGCTCGACTGCAGGAGTTCAGCACCCTCAACTGCCCAGGGGTGCAAACACCCTGACCGCGCGTCAACCCCGATCCAACACGCCGACCGAGCGCAGCCGGCGCTCGAGGTGGTGCTCGATCGCCCTGGTCGCCAGATGCTCCACATCGAGGGTCGCGGAGGAGATCGGCTGCGCGAGTGCGGCCGCCACTCGTCCACCGAGGATCGCCTGTAAGAGACCGATTGCCTCCGGCGTGAGCGCGCTCCCGCGCCGGTGATCAACGCAGAGCACGCCACCCGCTTCGAGGTCAAAGCCGCACAACTCGTCGTCGCGGTCGCAGATGACACAGGTGTCGACCACCGGCCGGAAGCCTTCGAGGGCGAGCAGCTTCCAGAAGAACGCCGGAACAACGAGTGGATGGTCGTGCATCGCGAGCGTGCGCAACGCCCCAACGAGCATCGTGTAGAGCTTGGCGTTGGGCTCTCGTTCCTCCGTGATGTGATCGACTGCCTCGAGGATCGATGCCGAGCGGGTGATGCGCTCGAGGTCATCGCGTAGACCACGAAAGTTCTCGAGCGACTCGGCTTGGGTGATGGTGTCGAGCTCTCGACCTTCGTAGAGCTGGAGCGCGACATGGCTCATGGGTTCAAGCCGCGCACCAAACCGTGACAAGGTCTTGCGCACTCCTTTCGCTACGGCGCGCACCTTTCCGCGGTCGCGCGTGAACAGCACCACGATTCGGTCGGCTTCTCCCAACTTGTAGGTTCGAACGACGACCGCCTCGTCGCGATAGAGAGCCATCTCGACTACTGAGTCTCGACGGCGCCGAAGCGACGATCACGGCGCTGGTACTCGCGCACGGCATCGAAGAGATGCTCTCGCCGGAAGTCAGGCCACAGCACATCGGTGAACACCAGCTCGCTGTAGGCCAGCTCCCACAACAGGAAGTTGGAGATGCGGTATTCGCCCGACGTGCGGATCATCATGTCGGGGTCCGGCATACCCGGCTCGTAGAGATGCTCGTGAATCGTCTTCTCGGTGATCTTGTCGGCTGACACGCCCGCCCGAACGATCGACTTCACCGCATCCACGATCTCGGCACGCCCGCCATAGTTGAAGGCCACCGTGAACGTCATGCCTCGATTGTGGCGCGTGAGCTCCTCGGACTCCTCGATGCGCCGCAGTACGCGTCTCGGAACGCGCCAGTCGCGTCGGCCAGTGAAACGGATCCGAACACCCCACTCGTTCAGCCGATCGCGGTGACGTACGAGGATGCCGTCGTTGAACCTCATGAGGAACTTGACCTCATCGAGCGGACGGCGCCAGTTCTCTGTCGAGAAGGCGTACACGGTGAACCAGTCGAGGCCGAGTTCGAGCGCGCCCTCGACCGTGTCGAACAACGCTTCTTCTCCTGCGGCATGCCCCTCGGTGCGCTTCAGTCCCCGTTGTGTCGCCCAGCGGCCGTTGCCATCCATCACCGCGGCGACGTGCTTCGGCACTCGGTCGGGGTCGATTCCCGGCACTTCGCGCGCCGTACGGAAGCCGGGAGGGGGGTCCACGGTTTGCAAGCTACCCCTGCTCGGGTACCGCTCCGCTGTGCGTGAACGGCTGAACCGGTTGAGGAACCGGTGGCCGTGGTTCGACCTCGTGATGGCCGTACAGGACCGCTACAACGAGCTCGAAGGCAGCGTGATCGCCTCCGCGGTCACCCTCTCGATCTTCATCTCCTTGTTCCCCGCAATGCTCGTCGGCACGGCGATCATCGGTTTCGTGGCTTCGGGTCAGGTCGATCTCTCGGGGCAGATCATCGAAAAGCTGGGGCTCACCGGAACCGCTGCTGACACCTTGCGCGACGCGATCGGGTCGGCGAGGAGCAGCCGCAAGACCGCATCGATCATCGGTCTCGTCGGATTGGCCTGGTCGTCGCTTGGGGTCGTGCAGGCGATCCAGCTCGCGGTCGATCGCGCGTGGCAGGTACAGGCGAAGGGCATCGTCGACAAGATCAAGGGCTTCGGCTGGCTGCTCGCGACCGGAGCCATCGTCGTCGCGACGACCGTTGGTACCGCCTTGGTCGTGTCGGCGTTGCCTGCTTGGGCGGCTCCGCTCATCATGATCGTGACGGTCGCCACGAACGTCGCAATGTTCTGGTTCACCTTTGCCTTCATCGGCACTCAGAAGGTCGGGTGGCGGCCGCTCCTTCCGGGCGCGGTCTTCGCGGGTGTCGGGTTCCAGGTACTGACTCTGGCCGGAGCGATTGTCGTGCCTCGATCCGTTGCGTCGTCGTCAGCGCTGTACGGGTCGCTCGGAATCGTCTTCGCCATCCTTGCCTGGCTGTACTTCTTCGGCCGCCTTCTCGTTTACGCCTCGACGCTCAACGTCGTCCTGTACGAGCGTGAGAAGGGGACGGTCACGCTCGAGGTCGAGGCCCCGCGCATCCCAGGCGAGGTCCCAACCGAAGCCACCCGGAGCGGCGTGGTCGTGGAGACAGCTGCGAAGTAGTCCCTGTCGCTGTCACACCGAGCGGTCAGGATTGCACCGCGACCACGGTGGTCATTCCGTAACGGCGCCTTGCGCGTGTCGACGCAGCGACGTGTCGGTCCAGATCCGGCGAAAAGCCGGATGTGAGCCGACACGTTCGAGAGTTGCGGCTTGCGCGGAAATGCCGGGTACAGGGCGGGTCCGCTCTAAGTGTCGCACCCTGTGCCTAGGTTGACTGCGTGGACGTTGGTTCTGCACTCGATGAAGTCGTGGGCGCCCTCCCGGGTGGGGGGGAAGCACGCCTCGGCCAGCGACAGATGGCGCAGGCCGTTGCCGACGCCATCACCTACAAACGCCACCTCGTGGTGCAAGCCGGTACAGGCACCGGGAAGACCCTTGCCTACTTGGTCCCCGCGATCCTCCTAGGTGCCAAAGTCGTAGTGGCCACCGCCACGAAGGCGCTCCAAGACCAGCTCGTCGGCAAGGACTTGCCGTTCCTCGCGCAGCACCTCGAGCGACCGTTCACGTACGCGTCGTTGAAGGGCCGAGCCAACTATCTGTGCCTACAACGAGCGAAGGAAGTCCTCGGCGGCGACGAGCAGCTGGCCATCAGCGGCATCGACCCTCTCGCCGACCGAGCGCCGCGCTCTGAGCTGCTGCGACTGATCGAGTGGGCGACGGAGACCGAGACCGGCGAGCGGGCCGACCTCGCCTTCGAACCGTCGTCGAACGCGTGGGCCGCGCTCTCGGTCAGCGCGCGCGAGTGTCCCGGCGCCGCGCGTTGCGCCATCGGCGAAGCGTGCTTCGCGGAGCGAGCGCGTGCCGCGGCATCGGCCGCGGATGTCATCGTCGTCAACGCCCATCTGTATGGCATGCACATTGCCCACGGCGGCGCGGTGCTGCCGGAACACGACATCGTCGTGTTCGACGAGGCCCACCAGTTGGAAGAGGTCATCTCCGCCACGGCGGGAATCGAGCTCGGAGGCGGAAGCTTCATCGGGCTCGCTCGCCTCGTGAAGGCGATCATCGCCGACGAGCGACTGGTCGCCGACCTGGAGGCCACCGCCGGCCAGCTCAACGATGCCCTGGCCGCCCACCACGGGCAGCGCATCCGCGGGCTGGATGAGGTCTTGGCCGCAGCCGTCGAAGTGGGACGGGGCCGAGTGGATCGCACGCTCGCCGCGCTCCGAACCATCAGCAGCGACGCCGGCGACACCGCGAACAGGAAGCTCCGCGCGGTGAACGCCGCTGCCGGTCTCGCGGGCGATCTCGCGACCGTGGCGGCGGTCCCCGACGGCGACGTGTCGTGGGTCGAAGGACCGCGGCACGCGCCGCGCCTCCGCGTCGCGCCCGTCGATGTCGCCCCGTCGCTCCAACCGTTGTGGGGAGACGTCACTGCCATCCTCACGAGCGCCACCATCCCGCGTACGCTGCCGATCCGCCTCGGCCTGCCTCCCGAAGGCCACGAGCAGCTCGATGTGGGGAGTCCCTTCGACTACGGGGCCAACGCAATCCTCTACTGCGCCGCGCACCTTCCCGACCCGCGTGCCGCCGGTTACGAGGCGGCGATGCACGCCGAGCTCGAGGCGCTCATCCTCGCCGCCGGCGGACGCACGCTCGCCTTGTTCACGTCGTGGCGAGCGATGGAGGCCGCTGTCGCCGCGCTGCGCGATCGCCTTCCGTTCCCCGTGCTCGATCAGAACTCGCTGCCAAAACCCGCACTCGTGAAGGCATTCAGCGACGACCCCGCCGCCTGCCTGTTCGCCACGATGGGCTTCTGGCAAGGCGTCGACGTACGAGGCCCCACGCTCTCACTGGTCACGATCGATCGTCTGCCGTTCCCTCGGCCCGACGAACCGCTGATGCAAGCGAAGCGCGAGCAGGCCCGGGAGGGAGCCTTCGCGCTCGTCGATCTCCCACGCGCCGCCACGCTGCTGGCGCAAGGTGCTGGTCGGTTGATCCGGTCGGCGACCGACCGGGGGGTCGTGGGGGTGCTCGATCCTCGACTGGCGACTGCGCGGTATCGCTGGGAGATCGTGAACGCACTTCCGCCGATGCGGCGAACCCGCGACCGAGCCGAAGTAGAGGCGTTCTTGGAGACGATTCGCGATGCTTAGTAGCCGAGGCGCTCGAGGGCAGCCGCTCGCCGCTGCCAGTCCTTGTCGACTTTGACGAACAGCTCGAGGTAGGTCTCTGGCGGCAACTGCTCGCGCACCGCGATGCCCACCTGCTTGAGCACCGAACCGCCCTTGCCGATCACGATCCCCTTCTGCGAATCACGCTCGACGAGAATCTCGACTCGGATACGGGGCAGCTCCCACTCCGTCACCCTCGTCGCAATCGAGTGCGGCAACTCATCCCGCGCGACCGCCAACAACTGCTCACGCACGAGCTCGGCAACCCACGTCGCCTCGGGTGTGTCGGCGACCATGTCGTTCGGGTAGTACGGCGGGCCTTCCGGAAGGCGGCCGATGATCGCGTCGACCAACGCCGGAACACCGGCACCCGTGACACCTGACACCGGGAAGTACTCGCTGAGGTCGAGGTCGGCTGCGGCCGCCAGCTGGGTCAACACCTGGTCCGGAGACGCCGCGTCGACCTTCGTGACGACCACAATCGCATCACGCGGCACGCGCGCCGCGATGAAGCGATCGCCTTTACCAAGGGGTGCGGTGGCGTCGAGTACGAGGCACACCGCGTCGACGTCGCCTATGGCGCCGGTGGCCGTGTCGTTCAAGCGCTCGCCGAGCAATGTGCGCGGCTTGTGAATACCAGGTGTGTCGACGAACACGATCTGCGAGTCGGGTCGGTGCAACACGCCGCGCACCTCGGTACGCGTCGTCTGCGGTTTGTCCGACACGATGGTGACCTTGGTGCCCAGGATGAAGTTCAGCAGAGTGGATTTCCCCGCGTTCGGTCGACCGACCAACGTGCAGAACCCGGAGACAAAACTCATCGTGAACTGGGGCTGATCACGATGTGGCCGATGCGGCGGCCGTGGACCCGCTCGGCACGCAGCTGGTGACCGTCGACATCGGCCGTCTCCCCCTCAGCCGGCACGTGACCGAGCAACGCGATGAGCAATCCACCGACCGAGTCCCAGTCGCCCTCCGGCAATGCGGAATCGAGGAGCTCGTTGAGGTCGTCGATGTTCATGCGGGCGTTGACCCGCAACTCGCCCGAGGGCAACCGCTCGAGCTGCGCTTCCTCGATGTCGTACTCGTCGACGATCTCACCCACGAGCTCTTCGATGAGGTCTTCGAGCGTGACCAAACCGGCTGTGCCGCCGTACTCGTCGATCACGACCGCCATGTGATAACGCTGCGCCTGCATCTCGCGTAGCAGCGCGGGGACCTTCTTGGTCTCAGGTACGAAGATCGCCGGTCGCAAGAACTCCCCTACCGGGGACTCAGACTTGCCATCGCGCTCGGCCCGCATCAGATCCTTGGCGTGCACCACCCCAACGATGTCGTCGATGCCGTTACCGGACACCGGCAGGCGGCTGAAGCCGTTGAGGATCACGACCTCCATCACATCGCCCACCTTGAACTCGCACGACACCGTCACCATGTCCGGCCGGGGCACCATCACCTCGCGCACCACGGTGTCGCCGAACTCGATCGTGTTCTCGATCAGCTTGCGCTCCTCGGCGGCGAGAACCTCGTCGTCGACCGCAACGCCGGCAAGCGCGATGAGGTCGTCCTCGGTCACGGTTGGGCCCGTGGCCCGCCCCTTACCGGGAATGATCACGTTGGCCGCGCCGATGAGCAGCCGGGCGGCCCACCGCAGCGGGGCGATCGCCGCAATTGCGCGCGCCAGTGGGGCAACTCGCAATGCGGATTGATCGGTGGCCAACAACGCGTAGGTCTTCGGCACGGCCTCGGCCAGCACGAAGATCACGACGAGCTCGACCACGAACGCGCCAACGACCCCACCGTTCCCCCAGCGGTTCCTCGCGAGGATCGCGACGATCGTGGCGGCCGCCAGGTGACAGGTGAGCAGCACGAGCAATACGGGGTTGATGACGCGCTCGCGCCGCTCGAGCAGCCGGGCCAGCATGGCCGCGCGACGGTCGCCGTCCTCCGCCAGTGCGGCCGCTCGACCTCGGGTGAGGTGCGTCAGGCTGGTCTCGGCCACGGCCAGCACGGCCGCGAAGGCGACCAGCCCTACAAAGGCCAGCAGCCCGATGATCTCGTCGGTGCTCACGGGGGCGTGTGGAAACGCTCCAGGAGCGAACGTTCCTTCGCCTGCATCGCGGCCTCGTCCTCCGGATCCGCATGATCCATTCCGAGAACATGCAAGATGCCATGGACGACGAGTAGCGCAAGCTCGTCGTCGTACGTGCCCGCGTGCGTGGGGGCGTTCTCCGCGGCCACCTGGGGACACACGACGACGTCACCCAAGAGCAACGGCGGCTCGTGGCTCTCTTCTCGGTGACCGCTCGGGCCGCTCGGGCCGTTGTCCGGCCAACGTCCGGCGCCCACGGCGTCGTCTTCGAGCGGAAAGGCGAGCACGTCCGTCGGTTCTTCGACACCCATGAACCGTTCGTTCAACTCGGTGATCGTCGTCGCGTCGACGAAGAGCAACGAGAGTTCGGCGTCACCTCGGATGCCCTCGGCGTCCAACACCCGTTGCGCGAGAAGCTGCCACCGCGCCGTGTCCACGGGATGCGCCGCTTGTTCGTTCGCCACGAACACTTCGAGCGTGCCCTCGTCGGGCAGACGCCGGCGCTTCGACGTCAGCGGATAACTCGGGTCACTCATGTGATTGGAGGCGGCGGCGCGGCGCGCTCGTAGGCGTCGACGATGTCCTGGACGATGCGATGCCGCACGACGTCGCGGCTCGTCAGGCGAACCCACGCGAGTCCATCGATGCCCGCGAGCACCTGCTCGAGGCCCATGAGGCCGCTGCGGCCACCGGGCACGTCGACTTGCGTCACGTCGCCGGTCACGACGACCTTCGAACCGAAACCGATGCGCGTGAGGAACATCTTCATCTGCTCGGGCGTCGTGTTCTGCGCCTCATCGAGGATGATGAAGCTGCGGTTGAGAGTTCTGCCACGCATGAACGCCAGCGGCGCGACTTCGACCGTTCCTCGCTCGAGCAGTCGCTGCGCACCATCCAGCTCCACCATGTCGTAGAGCGCGTCGTACAAGGGCCGCAGGTACGGATCGACCTTGGCCATGATGTCGCCGGGCAAGAACCCCAACCGTTCACCCGCCTCGACAGCTGGGCGCGTGAGGATGATGCGGTCGACGTCTTTGGCCTGAAGGGCCTGCACTGCCATCGCAACCGCCAGCCAGCTCTTGCCGGTACCCGCGGGGCCGATCCCGAATGTGATCACGTTCTCTCGGATCGCGTCGACGTACCGCTTCTGGCCGCTCGACTTCGGCCGCACGGAACGGCCCTTGGCCGCTCGCAGTACTTCCGCCGTCAACACCTCGGACGGGCGCTCGTCGGCCTTCACCATGTCGATCGTGCGCGTCACGCTGGCGGGCTCGAGGCGCTGTCCCTGTTGCAGGAGGATGACGAGCTCCTCGAACAGGCGACCGACGAGGTCGGCTTCAACCGGCTCACCCTCGATGGCGATCTCGTTGCCCCGCACGTGGATCTCCACACCGGGGAACGCACCTTCTACGAGCCGCAACAGTTCGTCACGCTGGCCGAGCAAACCCGTCATCAAGTGATTTCCGGGCACGCTGATCTTGACTTGGGTCGAGCTCACGATCAGACAGAGCGTACCGTTGGGTGGTGGACGAGCCCCGCCGTGCGGTGCCTCCAGGGGCGGGCTTGCTGGGCGGGCCTGATCTTGCTGCTCGCCTCGAACGCTGGGTGTCTGACGCCCGAAGCGCCGACGCTGCAGGTGCGAAAGCACGCCAGCGTTGGCTGCAAGTGCAGGCGGACGAGTCGGCGACATTCATCGGCGTCCTCCTCGATCTCGCAGAACGCGCCACTCCAGTGATGATCCACGGTCGCGGCGGACGCCGGCATCGCGGCGCAATTGCGGCCGTGGCCGCCGACTTCTGTGCGCTGCGAACGAGCGGTGGGCGCGATGTGCTGCTCGCCTTCGCGGGCATCGGGTCCGTACGGCCGGATTCGCGCGCTCCGGGGCCGAGTGGAGATCGTGCGGTGCACGCCGACCTCGGACTGGCGGAAATGCTCAGTGTTTTGGCCGCAGAGCGCCCGCGCGTGCTGATCGTGACGACCGCCGACGCGGAGGGTGTGGCCGGAGAGCTCCGCAGCGTTGGCCGCGACATCATCACGATTCGACTCGACGGCGAGCCGAGGGCGGCCGCCTACGTGGCCATCACCGCGATTGCCGAGGTCAGCTTGGTCTGACGCCTATTTGGCCTGTTCCACGGGTTCGGGATAGAGGTGCTCGAGGGTGCCCGGCTCGATGCGGCAGTGCTCGATGAAGCCGTCGACCTCTTCTTCCTTGAGCCGAATGACGCGCCCGAATCGGTAGGCGGGAATGTCACCTTGATCTATGAAGCGATACAAGGTACGTGGGGTGATACCCAAACGCTTGGCGGCTTCTGCGGTCGAGAGCCATCTGATTTCCGCAGGCATGGGGAGAGATTAGACCACTTCTTCGTGACTTTCGATACCTAAGATGAATTTTCTGGGTCGGAGCAGGTTTCGAGGCTCTCCGTGGCCAACAACGGGGTCGTGGGGGTGGCGGTTCGGACCGGGGGCAACGGGGCGGCGACAGGGACGGCGAATGCCGACTCCTCCCTCCTGCTCAAACGGCGGCGCAGCCTGCCGAGCGGGCGGGCCGTCGTGGGCGGGTTCCTCGTGGCGGTCGCCGCCCTCGGGGCGTTCGTGGCCGCCCGAGGCACCGGGGGCGGCCCATCGCAGCTGTACGTCGTCGTGGCGCACGACGTCGTCGCCGGCACCAAGTTGAAGGCGTCTGATCTGCGGACCACAGCCGTCGACCTCCCAGACGACATGGCGGCCCGAGCGTTCACCAACGTCGATGCGGTGGCGGGGAGAATCGCGACGACCTCGCTCGCGAACGGGGAGTTGGTGCAGGCGAGCTCTGTCGTCGGCGGCGACGCGGCCGACCCGCGCTTCCAGCTCTCGATTCCGGTCGAACGCTCTCGAGCACTCGATGGTCTCTTGGTCGCGGGCGAGAAGGTCGACGTGCTCGTCACGTATGGCACGGGCAGCGACGCCGCGACGTTCGTCGTCGTACGCGGGGCTGACGTGTTGCGCGTCGACCAGGGCCAGCGCGGCGCCTTGACCGCCAACAACGACACGATCATTCTGCTTGCCGTCGCGAGACCGGATGACGCGCTGGCTGTCACGCACGCCGCGCAGGCCGGGAAGATCACGATCGTTCGGGCCACCGCGGCGACCGCCGACAAGGGCCCGGACTCGTACCGTCCTCCGAGCGCGAAAACCTCTTGAGATGAGGGGCGAGCGGTTCGTCGCCCTCGGACTCGCGCACGCGCGTTCCGGGTGGTTCAGCGAACTCGCGCGCTGGTCAACGTCAGCAGCCATTCCGGTCGAGTTCGTCAAGTGCGTCACCATCGAAGAAGTGCGTGCCCGGCTTGCGTCGGGGCGAGTCTTCTCTGCGCTGCTCATCGACGGCGGGCTTCCTGGGGTCGACCGCGATCTCGTCGACCAAGCCCTCGCGTGCGGATGCGCCGTGATTGTGATCGACGACGGCCGAGTGCGACGCGACTGGTCGATGCTCGGTGCGTCGGCAGTTCTGCCGGCGCAGCTCAGTCGATCCGAACTCCTCGATGTGCTCGAAACGCATGCCGTCGCCATCGGTCGCGGCGATGTCATGCCCACGGTCGACGGCTCCACACCTAGCGCGGGCTCCTGGCGAGGCCGGCTCATTGCGGTGACCGGAGCGGGTGGAACTGGAGCCTCGACCGCGGCCATCGCGCTCGCACAAGGGCTCGGTAGCGACGTGCGCTACGGAGGCCTCATGCTGCTCGCCGATTTCGCGCTCGATGCTGACCAAGCGATGTTGCACGACGCGGGCGACGTTGTGCCAGGAGTACAGGAGTTGGTCGAAGCCCACCGCAATGGCGAGCCAACCACGACCGAGGTGCGATCCCTGGCGTTCAGCGCGGCTGATCGCAACTACCACCTGCTGTTGGGGCTCCGCCGCCACCGCGACTGGGTCGCGATTCGCCCGCGGGCCTTCGACGCTGCCTTGGACAGCCTGCGCCGCGCCTACAGGGCAGTCATCGCGGACATCGATCCGGATGTCGAGGGCGAACAACAGTGCGGCTCATTGGACGTAGAGGAGCGAAACCTCTTCGCCCGAGTCATCTCAGCTCGCGCTGATGTGGTGGTCGTGGTCGGTCTCCCGGGACCGAAGGGATTGCACCGCATGGTGCGTCTCGTCGACTCGCTCGCGGATCACCACGTCGATCCGGCACGCATTGTCCCGGTCATCAACCGCGCTCCTCGCAATCCACGCGCGAGGGCAGAGCTGACGTCGGCTTTCGCACAGCTCGTGCGGCCGTTGGTCGCAAGTCGAACCCCGTTCGCCGGTCCCGTGTACCTCCCCGAACGACGTCGGCTCGATGATGTCGTCGGCGATGGGGTACGGCTGCCGGAGGTCCTCGCGGCACCGCTCGCCGGAGCGGTCGGCGCAGTGCTCGACCGGGTCGCGACCGACGCACCGTCAGAGGCACCGGAACCAGCACGCTGGCCCGAACCCGTTCCTGTCGCGCCCGGCTCCATCGGGACTTGGACCGAGGACGAGATCGAGGGTGGCGATGGCCGTGAGTGACGAGACCGCCTCACCCCTCGCCCACATCGAACGGGCCGTGCAGGAGCGGGCCAAAGACATCTCCCTCGACATGGCCGGCGGCGACGGCAGCCCGAAGCTGCGGGTGCTCATCGATGAGGAGGTTGCTCGCTGGACCGAGGACTACAAACGCGGTCGCCGCGACTTCGATCTCGCCGATCCGGACCTCGTCGCAGAACGAGCCTTCCGAAACCTCGCGGGCTACGGGCCGCTCGAACCCCTTCTGGCTGACGATGACGTCTGGGAGGTGATGATCAACGCCCCCGACCAGATCTTCATCAAGCGACACCGCGGCACAAGCGGGTACCACACCGAGGTCTTTCATGACGACGAACACGTCGTCCGCACGTTGACCAAAATCCTCGATGACGCCAACACGGCCCATCGCAAGCTGGATCCGACCGAGGGTTTGCAGGACGCTCAGCTCGACGACGGAGCCCGCCTCCACATCGTGCATTCCGACGTGAGCCGCGGCGGACACGTGATGGTGAACATCCGAAAGTTCACCGGCGTCGCCTTCAAGACGCTCGAGGAGCTCGTCGAACGCGAGATGCTGACTGCACAGGCCGCGGACTTCCTGCGCGCCTGTGTGCGTTCGCGGCTGTCAATCGTCATCGCGGGCGCACCGGGAGCGGGAAAGACGACGATGTTGTCGTGCTGCGCCGCCGAACTCGATCCGTCGCTGCGTGTGGTCATCGCCGAGGAGGTTTTCGAGGCCGATGTCGCGTTGCCCAACGTTGCCTCGATGCAGACCCGGCCACAGCGCCTGGATCGTCCGGCCGTCGATCTGCGCCGGTTGGTCGCCGGATTTCTGCGGATGGCACCGGACGTCGCGATCGTGGGTGAGGTGCGTGACCGCGAGGCGCTTCCGTTGCTGCTCACGCTGTCATCTGGTGTGAAGGGTCTCACGACGATTCATGCTGGCTCGGCCCGGCAGGCACTCACGCGTTTGCGCTTCATCTGCCAACTTGCGGACACATCGAACGACTTGCCGATGTCGGCGCTCAACGCGCTTGTCTCGGAGGCGGTCGACATCGTCGTGCACTGCGCGCGGACCAAGCACGGGGTGGGGGTGACGGAGATCGTGTCGGTCGAGGACCTCATCGCCGGGCCAGACTCGCTGCAGTTCACCGTGACGACGTTGTTCGAACGCGCCCACGCGGGTGCACCGCTGCGCTGGAGCGGGAACCTTCCCGTGCGGGCGACCAAGGCGCTGCGCGAGGCCGGGTTCGACTCCCGCAAGCTGCTCGACCCCGACCGCGTGGCCGGCTCGAGCGGCGCGCCGGCGGAGGTGCCCTCACCATGATCGCCGCGCTTGTCGCGATCGCCGCGGCGAGCGGTGTGTACCTCGTGTACACCGAGTTCGCCCTGGGCTGGCGGGGCTTCCACCGGCGCACGTCGACGACGCGCTACCGAGGCCGCGAACTCGGACGCGAATGGCTCGTGCAGGCTGGGCTGGCCGACGTCCGCATGGGCGAGTTCATCGGGGTGATGGCCGCGCTGTTCGTGTTCGGAGGAACGCTGGGCTTCGCGATCTTCGGAGGGCCGATACCCGCGCTCGTGCTCGGAGGCTTCGCCGCGTCGTTCCCTCCTGCATCATCGAAGGCGCGGCGCACCGCTCGGCGAGCCGCCGCGCAGGACGCGTGGCCCCGCATGCTCGAGGAGATCAGGATCCAAACGAGTGCACTGGGCCGCTCGATCCCGCAGGCTCTCTTCGAGGTTGGCCGGCGCGGTCCGGTCGAGTTACGCCCCGCCTTCGAAGCGGCTCATCGCGAGTGGCTCATCTCGACGGATTTCGAACGCACGCTCACTGTCCTGAAGGCGCGCCTCGCAGACCCAACCGCCGACGCCACGTGCGAGACGTTGCTGATCGCGCACGAGCTGGGGGGCAGCGACCTCGAACGGCGCCTCGAAGCTCTCATCGAGGACCGCGTGCTCGACACTCAGGGTCGCAAGGACGCACGAGCGAAGCAGGCGGGCGTTCGCTTCGCCCGGCGCTTCGTGCTGCTCGTGCCTCTCGGCATGGCGTTCGCAGGGATGTCGGTCGGTACGGGACGAGCCGCGTATCAGACCGCGCAGGGCCAAGCCCTGGTGGTTGCGGGCGTCGGGCTGACCGTCGCCTGCTGGATGTGGGCCGGACGCCTCATGAAGCTTCCCGAGGAAGAGCGGGTCTTCTACGAATGAGACTCGTCCTGCTCTCCGCCGTCGTGCTGTGGGTTGGTGCCGCGCTGCTGTTCTCGCAGGTCAGGTGGTTTGCGCGCCGTCCGCTGGTCGATCGACTGCGGCCGTACGCGCCTGGCGGCCACCAAGGCACCACGCGCAGCGGCTTGCTGTCCGTTGAGTCATTCCGCGAAGTGATCGCGCCCCTCGCGAGTGAGATCGGAGCCCGTGTCGCGTCCCTGTTCGGTGTCGACGAAGATCTCGCCACCCGGTTGGAGCGCGTCCACTCCCCCTTGGATGCCACCGCCTTTCGCGTTCGGCAACTCGGCGTCACCTGCGCCGCGTTTGCCGTCGGTTCGTTGGCTGCGCTCGGTCTTCGGGTGCCGGCAGCGTTCGGTGTGCTGTGCGTGTTCGGGCTGCCGTTGCTGGCCTTCCTGATGATCGAGCAGCAGTTGGCCAACGAGTCCGCCAAGTGGCAATCAGGCATCTTTCTCGAGCTTCCTGTCGTGGCCGAGCAGCTCGGGATGCTGTTGTCCGCGGGCTACTCCCTCGGAGCCGCCCTGAATCGCCTGGCGTTGCGGGGCAAGGGGAACTGCGGCCGCGACCTCGCTCGGGTCTGCGGACGCATCCGCCAAGGCCTCAGCGAGGTCGAGGCGTTGCGCGAGTGGGCGGCCCTCGAACGAGTCGAGGCTCTCGATCGATTGGTCGCGCTGTTGAGACTCAATCGTGAAGCGGGCGACCTTGGCCGCCTCATCGCCGAGGAAGCACGCAGCATCCGCCGCGATGTACACCGCCAGCTCATCGAGACCGTGGAGCGACGCGGTCAACAGGTATGGATTCCGGTCACAGTCGCCACCCTCGTGCCCGGCGTGATCTTCCTCGCAATCCCGTTCACTGAGGCGATGCGCCTCTTCACGCAGTCATAGGAGGACCTGTGCTCAGCGATCTTGTGCTCATCACGTACGTGCTGGGGCGATCAGCGGCCAGCCGTGTTCGCGAACGCTTCGGCGGCGACGACCGAGGAGAAGGTGTGATCTCTACGGCGATTGCTGTCCTCATCGTCGCGTTCTTGGGCGCAGCGATGTACGTCATCTTCACCCAGATCCTCACCAGTTCGGGATCGAAGGCCAGTACGCAAGTGAACAACATCGGTGGCGGCGGTCCCTGACAGGAGGAGCAGGGATCGGGGTGCCGGTCTGCTCAGCACATCGTTCGGCATCCTCTTCTTCCTCGGGTTCCTGTTCTTCGCCGTACAACTTCTCTTCAACCTCTACGCGACGTCGGTCGTGACGTCGGCGACGTACGACGCCGCCCGGAGTGTCGCTGCCAGCGGGCATCCCGCGACCGCGACCGACGCCGCGGAGGCGCGTGCTCGTGAGGCGCTCGGCAGCTACGCGAGCCGCGTGACCTTCACCTGGGATCTTGCGGACCCTGAGGTCGTGAAATTGAGGGTCACCGCCGTGAACCCACGCTTTCTCGGTCCCGCGATCGATTCACTGGTCGGCTTCGACGTGATCGATCGAACGGTCGTCGTCCGCGTCGAGAAGTTCACATGAGGGCGCACTGGCGAGATGACGGCGGTCAGGTCGCCGGTATAGAGGCCGTTCCGTTCGGGATCCTTTTGTTCGTCGTCGGTGCGCTGCTCATCGCCAATGCTTGGGCGGTGATCGATGTCAAGATGGCCGTCAACTCCGCGGCGCGCGAGGCCGCGCGCAGCTACGTCGAGGCCCCCGACCATTCCCAAGCCGTTCAGGCCGCCGACCGGGCCGCTCACGAGGCGATGGTCGCCCACGGGCGAAACACGAACCTCGTCACCGTCGAAGGACCCAGCGACCTGAGCGCGTTCACCCGCTGCAATCGAGTGGCGTTCACGGTTTCCTACCCCGTGCCCGCGATCACACTCCCTTTTATCGGCGGGTTCGGCAGCGGATTCACCGTGAAGGCAACCCATTCCGAAATCGTCGACCCCTTCCGCAACGACGTCCCGGGTGAAGCGGTGTGCGGTGCGTAAACCTTTGCGTAGTCGCGACCGCGGCACGGTCCTCATGCTGATGCCCGCGGCCGTACTCGTACTCCTCATGCTCGGCGGTATCGCCTTCGACTACGCCCACCTCTATCTCGCGAAGCGCGAGCTGTCGACGGTGGCCGAAGCGGCGGCCAACGACGCCGTCACGCACGGAGTCGACCAAGCGGCGGTGCGCCGGGGCGCCGGCTACGTCCTCGATCCCGCACTGGTCGTGGACTCCGTGACCGCGTCCGTCGCGACGCACTCGCCCGAACTGCACTTCATCGGCGCTCCTCAAGTCGAGATCGTGTCCCCCACACAGGTCAGGGTCACGATCGTCGCCAGCATCGATTACGTCTTCACCCGAGCCATACCAGGCACCCCCGGATCGGAAACCGTGCGGGTGACAGCGATCGCCGAAGCCCGAACGGGCTAGCTGCTTACATTCCTTCTCGACAACTTTCAGTATTTCTTGTACCGTCTCAGAGATGAGCGCGCGGGTGGTGTCCGCGGTCGACACCAGCGGTTGTTTGGTAGCCCGAAAGCGGTCGCGGGACGACGCCGACGCCGTTCGACTCACCCACGAGGCGGACGTCCTGACTGCTGCCCAGCACCCCGGTGTCGTCGAGTTCGTGCGCTGCGAACGCGACGACACCGGGGTCGCGCTCGTCACGAACTTCGTCGGCACGCACTCGCTCGACACCCTTGGGCACGTCACCGTCGAGCGCGCCGCTGGTCTCATCGCCGCGCTGGCCGAGACCGTCGCAGATCTGCACGACTTGGGCATTGTCCACGGCCGCATCGATCCGTCACACGTCGTGATCGGGCCTGGAGGACGACCCGTGCTGTGCGGCTTCGCCGGTGGTGGCCGGATCAATATGACCCCTCCTCCTGGGCCTTCCGCCGCCCCGGGGTTCTGCGATCCGGCCACCACCGATGAAGCCGCCCTCACGCCTTCGGTCGATGTGTTCTCCCTCGGGGCCCTGCTTCGGGCATTGGTCATCGAGTGCGGTTCGGATGTCGAGCCGATTCCCGAACGCCGCATCACGCTCGGTCGACTTCGGGCACCGTGGTCGGGCTACCACCGACGAGCGCTGCTCACACTCGCCGATCGCGCAACCGACGAGTCACCGCTTCGGCGACCGCCGGCTCGACGGCTCGCCGCCGACATCCACGACACTGTCCCCACCGCGTACCTCGATCGCATGTCGGAAGACACAGCCTCGGCTTCGGCGCCTGGAGCCCACGATCCTGAGCCGTCACGAGGCGGCCGCGCCGCCACGCTGGCAGCGATCGGTGCCGCGCTCGTGATCATCGTGTTTGGTGTCACCGGCCTACGCGGAGGCGGATCCGTCGCCGCGTCGAGCGAGGTCCTCCGTTCGACGATCGACAGTGCGCCCCCAACCAGCGTCGATCCTGCGTCCACCCCGGGCTGTCCCAGCGCGGACAGCAAGGTTGCGGTCGACTTCGATGGCGACGGCTGCCCCGATCCGGCGTACGTGGATGACAGCGGGGTTGTCGTGGTCGGTGCCCGCCGCTTCTCGGCCGGCACGGCGGGCGATCGCGTCACGCTTGGCGACTGGAACTGCGATGGCGTGGCCACCCCGGCCGTGCTGCGGCCGGCGACGGGCGCGGTGTTCGTTTTCGACAAATGGACTACCGGAACCGCAGATGTCTCCGTCTCACCGACCACGGTCGTCATCGGCGCGGTCGACGTGCAAGCACGCGACGACTCTCGAAGTTGCTCGACGCTGATCATCATCCGCGACGACGGCACCGAACAGGAGATCAACTGATGAAACGCGGAGCCTTCTTCACGCGGTGGATCGGCTCGATGATCGCGCTCATCGTCGCCGTGACGTGGTTGCACCGACTCGGCCAAGGCGACCTGGCCGCGCCGCCCTGGTCAATCGACGGCCTGCGCGAGTGGCTCGACCATCGCGAGACGATTGTTGCGGCATTCGCCTTGGTTCGTCTTGTGGCGCTCGGTTTCGGGGTGTACCTGCTGGCTCTCTCGGTGTGCGGCGGTGCGGCTCGTTGCTTCGCGTTCGAACGAATGGCGACGTTCGTCGACCGGCTCACCCTTCCATTCGCGCGGGGGTTGCTCGGCGGGATGGCACTGCTCGGCGTGATGGCCTCGCCACCGCAATTGCAACCACGGGGTCCCGACGCGATGGTCGAGCTGCCTCCCGAGTCCGATTCGACCACGTCGACGGTCGCGCCCGACACCGCCGTGCTGCACGACACCTCCGCGCCGACCGAGGCTCACGCGACGCTGCAGCTACTTCCCGAGGCGCCCGCACTCACGGCGCCCGTTTCGGCCAGCCCGAACGACGACACTTGGGTCGTGCAGCACGGCGAGAGCCTGTGGTCAATCGCGACCGAGCACCTTGCGGATGCGATCGGGCACGAGGTGGGTGAGCGCGAGGTCGCTCCGTACTGGCGCCGGGTCGTCGAGGTCAACCGACCGAACCTCGTGAACCCTCACGACGCCGATCTGCTCTTCGCCGGTCAGGTCATCGCGTTGCCAGCGGTCGTCTCCGGTTGACGGAGGCGCAGCGCGACCTCGTTGGCCAACAGCCGACCATGCAGCGTGAGCACCATCTGGCCGTCGTCGTTGGCGACGAGAAGTCCGTCGAGGTCCTCGTCATTCGGGAGAGCACTGGCCGGAACGCCTGCGGCGGTGCGGAGCGCGAGCTGCAGACCCTCGAGTGTGCGCGCCTCCTCGTCGAGACGCTCGTTTCCCGCTTCTGGCGACCTTCGGCCTTCAACCGCGTCGATGTAGCGCTCCGGAGTGCGAACGTTCCACCACCGACGCCCGTCGCGATGCGAGTGCGCTGCGCATCCGACGCCGAGGTACTCGCCCTGCGTCCAGTACAGGAGGTTGTGACGACACTCGTGGCCCGGACGAGCCCAGTTCGAGATCTCGTACCACCGGAGTCCGGCACGATCGAACATCTCGGTGGCGATCGCGTACTTGTCGGCCTGGTCGTCGTCATCGGGATGACGGGCTTCGTCGTCGGCCAGAGGTGTTCCCGGCTCGACGGTCAACGCGTACGCACTCACGTGGGGTGGGTTCAGCGCAAGCGCTTCTTCGAGCGTCACGCGCCAGTCGGCGACCGACTCCCCGACTCCCCCGTAGATGAGATCAACGTTGAACGTCTCGAAACCCGCCTCGTGGACGAGCGCCACTGCGCGCCGCACGTTCGCCGGGTCGTGCGTGCGACCGAGGGTCTCGAGCACGTGCGGCACCATCGACTGCACGCCGATCGACACGCGGTTGACACCAGCCGACCGGTACGCCGCGAGCAACTCGGGTGTCACCGTGTCGGGGTTGCACTCGATCGTGACCTCGGCGTCCGGCCGGCGAGGGATCGCTCCCACCACCTCCATCAACAGCGCCGCGGGCACGAGTGACGGCGTGCCTCCGCCGAAGAAGACGCTCGTGGCGGGCGGTGCACCGTCTGCGACCATCCGGTCGATGTCGTCTCGACAGGCGCGCAGGTACCGCTCGACGAGGTGACCGCGATCCGTCCAGGTCGCGAATGCGCAGTAGTCACAGCGCCGCGCGCAGAACGGCACGTGGACGTAGTAGCCGAACGTGCCCTCGGTCAGCTGGTGAGGCACAGTCCCAGGTCGTCGAGGCGTTCGACGGCCTGATCGAGACCTGTATCGAGGATGCACGCGATCGCGCGCAGGTCATCACGCCGCACCGTGAGCATGCGCCCATTGAAGTCCTGCCGTTGCACTTGGATCATCTGCAGGTAACGCACGAGCATTTGCGATGCCGCCGAGTCGAGGTCACGCAAGCGACCCAAATCGATGGTCACGGCCATGCGCGCATCTCGCTGGCCAGCCTCGGTCAGGTCGAGCACGTCCGTGCCGGAGGTGTCGCCTTCTTCTCGAGGAAGGAGTTGGTCCACGGGCACGGCATAGAAACGAGCGAGCCGCTGCAGTCGGGGCACGGAGATGGCGCGCTCACCGCGCTCGTAGGCGCCCAGCACCGAGGCCTTGAACTCTTGGCGCGATGCGGCCTCGACGTCTTGGAGCGAAAGGCCCTTTTGACGGCGAATTGCCCGGAGCCGCTCGCCTACCTTCCGACCGTATCCGGTCGGGTCTTCGAGCTGTTCGTCCTCTGGCACGGGTTCCCTCCACCGTCGGGGACGCCCAAGGCAGCGATCACGCGCTGTCCTCCCCAACAGGCCAATCTAAACGGAATCGCCCACCTGGGGCAATCACCCTCCGTGACCGTCGACCGATTCGAAGAGTGCCGATCGCAGTCCACACATCGCGGCACCACCCACAATCGTGGCCGTTTCGGCCCGTAGCACCGTGGGACCGAGACCCACTGTGGTGAGACCGGCGGCGCGTTCACGGTCCGACCACCCCCCTTCGGGGCCCACGAGCAGAACTGGCCACTCGAGGTTCGGGGGCCGCCCACCCCGGTCGGCGAGCGCCGCACCGCCGCGGGCAGCCACCTCATCGAAGCGGCGCAACGGCTCGACCGTGGGCAGCCACGCCCGCCGGCTCTGCATGGCCGCCTCCCGGGCCACGGTGCGGAGGCGCTCGAGTTGGCGAGCCGACTTGGCTTCGTCCCATTGCACGACCGATCGATCGGCCATGAACGGCACGATGCGGTCGACCCCGAGCTCCGTCAGCTTCTGCACCGCCCATTCGGGCCGATTCCCCTTGACGAGCGCGAACGCCACCGTGAGCTCGGGTTGTGGACGGTCCTCGTGCTCGATGGGCCCGAGTACTTCGAGCGGACTACCGAACCGGCACCGCCGCCATCCACCGGCACCATCGCTCACCGTCATTTCATCGCCTGGAAACACCCGCAAAACGCGCTCGAAGTGATGATGGTCGGCATCGAGGAGCGAGGGGGCATCCAGATCCACGACAAATCCGTGGGCCTTGCCGGCGGGCTCCACTTACTTGAACGCGGAGCGAATGCGTGAAAAGAAGCCGCTGTCTGCAGGCGCCACATCGTCGCCTCGCAGCTCGGCCAGTTGTCGCACGGTCTCCTCTTGTTCCGGCGACAAGTCGGTCGGTGTGTCGACCACGATCTGAACAAGAAGGTCACCCCGCCCGCGTCCTTCGACGTGGGGGACCCCTCTCCCACGTAGACGAAAAACGCGACCGGTCTGCGTGCCGCGCGGCACGACGAGGTCTTCCGCGCCATCGAGAGTGTCGAACGCAAACTGCGCACCGAGAGCGGCCTGCGTGAAGGGCACGTGCAGCTCGTGAACGAGGTCGTATCCGTGCCGTTGGAATCGCGGGTGGCTCGCAGCCTTCACGTGGACATAGAGGTCGCCGTAACCGCCACCGCGGATGCCCGCGGCCCCTCGTCCTGCCAATCGCAGCGTCGATCCCGTGTCGACTCCCGCGGGGACGTCCACGGTGTAGGTCTTCTCGCAGATCTGGCGACCCTCCCCGCGGCAGTCCGGACACGGACGCTCGATGACCTGACCCATTCCGCCGCACTGCGTGCAGGCTCCGGCGGTCACCATCTGGCCGAGGATCGATTGCCGCACGCGCCGCACTTGGCCCGTGCCGCTGCATTGTGGACACTGCTGTGCGCTGGATCCGGGCGCCGCACCGGACGCCTCACACGTCTCGCACGCGACGGCTGTGCGCACCGTGACGGGGTGTTCGCCGCCGAACACTGCGAGCTCGAAGTCGACCTCGACCACGACCTCGAGGTCTTGGCCCCGCGGCGGACCAGCGCGACCTCCCCCGCCAAACCCGGTCGCGCTGCCGCCGAAGAACGCGTCGAAGATGTCGCCGAGGCCACCGAAGTTGCCCCCGACGTTGAACGGGTCGCTTGCCGACGCGGCTGCACCCTCCGGACCGAACCTGTCGTAACGCCGACGACGCTCAGGATCGGAAAGCGTCTCGTAGGCCAGGGTCACTTCCTTGAACTGCGCCTCGGCCGCCGGATCATCGGGGTTGGTGTCGGGATGGAGCTCGCGCGCTCGTTTGCGGTAGGCGCGCTTGAGCTCGTCTTGGGTGGCGTCGCGACGTACGCCGAGCAGCTCGTAGTAGTCCACCGCCTATCCCTCGGTGAGGTGATGGCTGAGGCGCTTGCTCACCACGGCAACCGCTGCGAGGGCTTGGGGGTAGTTCATACGTGTCGGTCCGAGCACACCGATCGTGCCCGCTTCCTCGCCCTCGATCTCGTACGGGGCCACGACCAGCGAGCACTCAGCCAAGGTTTCCAGCCCGGTCTCGACCCCGATGGCTACCTGCAGGCCACGATCGAGCACGTCACGCAACACCGTCACGACGACGTACTGCTGTTCGAGGATCCCGAGGACCTCGCGCACGGTCTCGACGGCATCGAAGGCCAACGCCATACGCGACGCGCCGCCGACGAACATCTGCTCGTCGGTCTCGTGGAGGCCCTCCAGCGCGGCCACCGCAGTCGTGGTCAACGCGTCGGTGATCTGATCACCGGTGGAGGGGACCGTCGGGGGGACCTCGGTCGACGCGCTACCCATCAAGTGTCTCGTCAGGTGGGCGGTAGCGGCCGCCAGGCGATCGTCCGTGACATCGGGGCCGACGTCGATCGTGCGTTTCTCGATGGCGCCGCTCGACAACACGAGCAGGACGAGGGCCACCCCTCCCCCCAGCCCTACGAGTTGAACCGACCGGATCGACGCGGCTTCGTGCGGCGGCCGTCCGATCACGACGGCGGTGTGCTCCGTGAGGTCGGACAAGAGGCGGCTGGTGTCGTGGAGCATCTGCTCCAGCTCACCGTGGGCCTTGGCAAAGAACGAACGGACCTGTTGTACCTGGGCGGTCCCGAGCTGCCCCGGGCCGCGCAGGGTGTCGACGAAGTAGCGGTAGCCCTTGTCCGTGGGTACCCGCCCTGCACTCGTGTGGGGCTGGCGGAGGTACCCCTCGTGCTCGAGGGCCGCCATGTCATTGCGGACGGTGGCCGACGAGACGTTGACCGCGGGCGCGATGTGGCCCGACCCAACCGGCTGGGCCGTCGCGATGTATTCCTCTACAACGGCGCGGAGGATGGCGGCTTTTCGTTCGTCGAGCATCAGCGTTCTGTCTGCCGAGTGCAGACCCGGACAGGCTCCATTGATGTTACCGATCCCCATTTGGCAGGGGTCGCGTTCGGTAGGCTCATCGGATACTTGAACCCTCTGATCACACGGTGTGTTGGACGCTTTGTCGTGGCCTGCGCACGGTCCGTAAGAGCAGGGATCACGCGCAGTGACGAGGAATCCTTCCATGACAGATCCGTTGCGGTGCGATGACGGAGGACGAGGAGGAAAGGGTGCGGGAGCCGGGGCAGGACGGCGTGCCTGACGCGCGCGCCCGTCCGCTGCTCACCGATCTCGTCAATGAGCTGTCCGTGTCCCCTTCGGGGGTCGCGTTCATTGCTTCGTGTCTCGACCGTCTCGTCGCCGCGTGGGACCTTCGTGAAGCGCAGGCCGTGCTCAACGACGCCGTGCTGGGGCTGCAGTTGTTCAACGCGGGACGACGTCCGTTCGAGCTCGACCGCCTGCCGTCAGGAATCTTGAACCGGGGCACAGGGATCCACACTGAACCGACGATGGTCGAGGAAGCCGACGACCTCGACGCGATCGCCCGGTTGTGCGAGGTCGCGCTCCGCCTCGACCGGTTGCATTACGAGTCGCTCCACGATCCACTCACTGGCCTGTACAACCGCCGGGGCTTCGACGATCACCTTGGTGCATCGATCAGCCGTAGCGTCCGGTACGGCTGGAGCTTTGGGCTCGTGATCCTCGACCTCGACGGGTTCAAGGCCATCAACGACCGCATCGGCCATCAAGGTGGCGACACCGTGCTGCGTCAGGTCGGCGAGCAACTGCGTCACGGCTTGAGGGCGGGCGACATCGCGGCGCGTGTCGGCGGCGACGAGTTTGCGCTGCTGTTGCACATCGACGGTCCCAACTCCATCGAGGCGATCCTCGATCGGCTACATGGCCACCAAGGCAACAACGACGGCGACATCACCTGGACCGCCGGGTTGGCGATGTGTCCCGACGAAGCATCGACCGTCGACGACCTGTACCGCGTCGCCGACCAGCGGCTCTATGAGTCGAAAGCCGCAACATCGAAGCGCAGCAACGCGCCCTCACGGTCGTAGCCACATCACGATGACGACCGACCTCGACCGCCTCGAGCTCGAGCTGCGCTGCGTGCCGGGCGTCGTTGCCGTGGGCCTCGACCGTGACAGCGACGGCGAGGGCCTCCTCGTGCAGGCAGTCGTACTGGCGTCGGTGGCGCCTCAAGATCTACGGGCTCGCATCCGGCGCGTCGTCGACGCCAACGTGCGCGAACCGGTCAGCCTCGAGATCGTCGTCGACTCGCTCTCATCGCCGCACTCCGCATCAGCCTGATCCGGACGGCTAGTCGTCCATCCGCAACGCGCTGATGAACGCCTCTTGCGGAACTTCGACTCGCCCGATCGACTTCATCTTCTTCTTCCCTTCCTTTTGGCGCTCGAGCAGCTTGCGCTTGCGTGTGATGTCGCCGCCGTAGCACTTTGCCAGCACGTCCTTGCGCTTGGCCTTCACCGTCTCTCTCGCGATGATCCGGCCGCCGATTGCCGCTTGGATTGGAACGTCGAACATCTGGCGCGGGATCAACTCGCGCAGCTTCTCGGCCATCCGCCGGCCATAGTCGTACGACTTGTCACGATGCACGATCGTGCTGAACGCGTCAGCGATCACGCCGTTCAAGAGGATGTCGACCCTCACGAGGTTGCCCGGCTCGTAACCGGCCGGCTCATAGTCGAGGCTTGCGTACCCCTGCGTGCGTGACTTGAGCTGATCGAAGAAGTCGATCACGACTTCCGCCAGAGGGATGCGGTACACGAGCTCCACGCGCTCAGGCGAGAGGTACTCGAGCTTCTTCATGTCGCCGCGGCGTTGCTGACACAACTCCATCAGCGTGCCCGTGTACGTCGTGGGCGTGAGCAGGGTGACGGTGAACATCGGCTCTTCGATGCTGGCGATCTCCTGCGCCTCGGGCATCTCCGCCGGGCTGTGCACGGCCAGCGTGTCGCCCGCGGTCGTGTTGACGCGGTACTCGACGGAGGGAGCCGTCGAGATCAGCGCCAGGTTGAACTCGCGCTCGAGACGCTCACGGACGATCTCCATGTGCAGGAGCCCGAGGAATCCGCACCGGAACCCGAACCCCAACGCCTGCGAGCTCTCTGGCTCGTACGTGAAGCTCGAGTCGTTGAGCCGCAGCTTCTCCAGCGCCTCGCGCAGGTCCGAGAAGTCGTCGCCCTCGATCGGATACAGCCCGCAGAAAACCATCGGCTTCGGTTCGAGATAACCGGGCAGCGGCTCCTTCGAGGGGTGCGCCGCGTCCGTGACGGTCTCGCCGGAACGCGCCTCGCCGACGTCCTTGATGCCGGCAATGAGGTAGCCGACCTCGCCGGGGCCGAGGCTCGCCACCGGGGTGTTGACCGGGAGACGCACGCCCACCTCGTCGGCGTCGTAGACCGAGTCGGCCTGCATGAAGCGCAAACGTGAGCCAGTGGTCAGCGTGCCGTTCATCACGCGAACCGAACTGATGACGCCGCGGTACTGATCGAAATGAGAATCGAAGATCAGAGCCTGCAACGGCTCATCGACACTCCCAGTCGGCGGCGGGATGCGTTCGATCACGGCGTCGAGCAACTCCGGCACCCCCTCGCCCGTCTTGGCGCTGATGCGCAGGATCTCACTCGCAGGGATGCCGAGCACCCGCTCGATCTCGTCCGCGTAGCGATCTGGCTCGGCTGCGGGCAGGTCGATCTTGTTCAAGGCCGCGACGATGTCGAGGTTGTTCTCCATCGCGAGATAGCAGTTGGCGAGCGTCTGGGCCTCGATCCCCTGCGCTGCGTCCACCAGGAGAATCACCCCGTCGCAGGCGGCGAGCGAACGGGACACCTCGTAGCCGAAGTCCACGTGGCCCGGCGTGTCGATCATGTTGATGATGTGGTCACGCCAGTTCAGGCGCACCGACTGGAGCTTGATCGTGATGCCGCGCTCCCGCTCGAGCTCCATCGAGTCGAGGTATTGCGCTCGCATGTCCCGCAGATCGACCGCGCCGGTCAGCTCGAGAAGGCGATCGGACAGCGTGGTCTTGCCATGGTCGATGTGGGCGATCACGGCGATGTCACGGAGGCGGGAGAGATCCATGGGCACAGCGACGGTAGCAATGGCGGGTGTGACACCCGCTCGTCCGGCCACTACCCTGTCCCGGCTGTCCTAGAAGCCGAGTCAGGGATTTTCGTGGCCAACATCAAGAGCCAGATCAAGCGCAACCGTCAGAACGAGAAGCGTCACGCTCGCAACAAGGCCGTGCGCTCCGAGCTGAAGACGCGCGTGAAGCGGGCCATCACCGCCGCCGAGCAGGGCGGAGAGAATGCTGCCGAGGCCGCCAAGTTGGCCATCCGGCGCCTCGACAAGGCCGCCACGAAGGGCGTCATCCACAAGAACGCCGCCGCCCGTCGCAAGTCCCGCCTGCAGAAGCGCCTCAACCGCGCGGGAGCGTCCGCGGAGACGTAGCGCTATCGCGCCGCCCGGCTGAGATTGGTCAGCCGAGCGATCAGCAGTTCCATCACCAGGTCGTCGGCCACCTCACGCGGATACGCCCGCTCCCCCCGCAGATCACGATCGGCGCGGGCGAGCAGCGCGATGGCTTGGGCGAGCTTGTCGTGACCGAGGCGCCGGCCCTGGTCGAGCGCCTTGCGCGCCGGGAACGTCGAACCCCGCATACCCAGCGCGGCAGCCGCGTCCTTCTCACTCCGAACGTCGACTCCGTCCAGCGCCAGCATCCGGGTGTAGTGCCCATGGAGCGAGGACATGACCTGCAGCGAATGGCGTTCGCCGGCGCCGAGCAGGCGATGCAGGCGGTCGAGCGCTCCCGGGATGTCGCCCTTGTCGATGGCATCAGTCAATGCCCATGGAGCCAACGCTCCCTCATCGCCGAGGTAGGGCGCGATGTCGTCACTCGTGAGCTTCGCTCCTGGACCGTACGTCGAGGTGAGCGTTTGGAGAAGCCCGCGTAGCCGGCCGACGTCCTCACCCAAGTGCGACGCCAGCAACTCGCGCGCGGGGCCGTCGACTTTGAGACCTGATTGGTCGAGCTGCTCCCCGAACCACGCCTTCGCGTTGCGTCCGGGGGAGGCGTCGACGACCGCGCCGCCGCCGGCCTTCAGCCCGTCGGCAAGACGTTTCGGGACCGCGCCGCTCTCCCACGTCAGTACCAGGTACACGTCGCCCAGCGGCTCGGCCGCCACCGCACTCAACCCCGTCAGCTCATCTGCCTTGGCGCCATGGACCCCGCGCCCGACCACGATGCGGCGCGGCGTCAGGAACGGCGGTGTCTGGGCGGCGTCGACCAGCGCCGCGAGCTGCGAGGCGCGGTCTTCTTTGTTCTCGCCGGTGATCTCGACCTCTTCGACCATCAGCGAACGATCACCGTCGCCGACGAGCGCGTCGACGAGTTCGATCACCGCGTCACGGATGAGCGACGGTTCATCGCCCTTGACGAGCTGCACGAGCGGCAAAGATGTGGCCTTCGCCATCACGCCGCTTGGAGGATCTGGCCGATGACGTGGGCAACCCGTCGAGCAGCACGCACGTCGTGGGCCCGCAGGATTCGGCAGCCGAGCGCGAGGCCGAGCGCATGAGCTGCATTGGTCGCGTCCGCCCGATCGGTGACCTCTGTACCGAGCAGATGGCCGAGGAATCGTTTGTTGGACGCCGACAGGTAGACCGGATAACCGAGCGTCACCAAGCGATCGGACGCGCGTAGCAGGATCAGCGAATCGGGCTCGGTCTTCCCGAGGTCCAAGCCGGCGTCGAGCATGATGCGTTCGCGCGGAATCCCGGCGCCTTCCGCCCGTTGCGCCCGATCCCTCAGGAAGTCGCACACCGCCGCGACTACGTCGTCGTACTGCGGGTTCGGATCGGGCACGCGCGGACGTAGCCGGATGTGCGTCGCGACCACTGACGCGCCGGCCTCGCTACACACGGCGAGATAGTCGGGGTCGGCGAAACCACTGATGTCGTTGCCCACCACTGCGCCCGCTCGAAACGACGCGCGGGCCACAGACGCTCGCCACGTATCGATGCACAGCGGCACGTCGAAACGCGCGAACAAGGCCTCGACGGCCGGCACAACTCGATCGAGTTCTTCTTGCTCACTGACGTCAGGACCCGGTCCCGCCTTCACACCACCGACGTCGAGCATGTCGGCCCCGTCGGCTACGAGACCCTCGGCCTTGCGCAGGAACTCGTCGAACCCGAAGTACGTGCCCTGGTCGAAGAACGAGTCAGGCGTCCGGTTGAGGATGCCAACGACGAGCGCGGTGGTGCTGATGTCGAATCGTCGGTCACCCAGCTCCAAGTGCATCGCAAGGGAACCTACACCGGCGGTCCGCGCGCATTGCCGCTCGAAAGGACCGTGATCTCGACCGTTAGCCGCCCACCGACTGGACGGATGTCGACCCGCAGTTCACCGGCCGCGACCGTTGCCGGATGGGCACCCGGCGTGGGCGTCACCAACCGCCCGATCGAGAACCGTCGCCGCAGCGCGTCAAGGACTTCGTTCAGCGACGCGCTCGACGTACGGGCAACAACGACGTCGAGATCGCGAACGCCCTCTCGCCGCAACGCCTCGAGCAGGCGCGGCGCGTTGACGCGCCCGTCGAGATCAAGGACGGCAGCATCAGCTCGCCACAAGATGGCGCCGGGTGTGAGCGTCGCATGTAACGGCGGCTGTGCGCGAAGACCGAGCGCCGGCGCCACCAGAGCGCTGACGATCAGAACCACGCCGCCACGCCGGGCGCCGACGAAGCCGACAGAGTGAGCCGCGGCGACGAGCGCCGAACCGCCGGCGAGGACGAGTAGCTCTCGCCCATGAATCTCGCCGAGCGGGAGTGCGGCCGCTTGGTGTGCCACCGACGCAATCCATCCGATCATCATGCTCGTCGGCCAGTGCAAGAACGCAGCCGTCGGGCGCCCCGTGATGCCGGCGACGACGCCCGCGGCCAGACCCCACACCATGACCGGCCCCGCGGCCGGAGCGGCGAGAAGGTTGGCGGGCACACCAGCCCCCGGGAAACCGCCGAAAACGGCGATGAGCAGGGGCGCAACGCCGGCCTGGGCGCCCAGCGTGACGGCCAGGGACTCGGCCAACGACCGCGGTCCGGGCAGGAACCGAGCGATCACCGGCGACAGCACGACGATGCCCACGCACGCACCAGCGGACAACTGGAACCCGACGCTACGCACGAGAAACGGATCGACGAGCACGAGTGCCGTGACGGCCAAGGCGAGAAGCCGAATGCTCGACGCCTCTCGACCGAGCGTCGATGCCGCAACCGCCAGCGCAGCCATCGCTGATGCCCGGAGCACCGACGGCTCGAACCGGGTGACGAGCGCGAAGAAACCGATCACCGCGAGCGTGGCCGGCAACCGAGACCACAGCCCGAGCCGACGTACGAACGGCCCCGCCAGTGCAAGGACGAACGCGACGTTCTGTCCGGAAACAGCCAGCAGGTGCGACAACCCCGCCCCGCGGAAGTCGTCGGCGATGTCGGCCGGTTGTCCTCTCGTGTCGCCCAGCACGAAGCCGAGGAACAGCGCCCGTTGACGGTCCGGCAGAACGTCGGCGCCCCGAGCGAGCAGGTCGCGGAGCCCGTTGGCCGCGCGCATCCAAGGCGGCCCCGCGGAGCGCTTCATGACGTGGTCGATCGCGAGTACTCCGACGACATGGCGCGCCGCGAGCCATGTGGCACCCGGCGGCGGACGCTCGAGCCGCCCGACGAGCAGCACGCGGTTGCCAGCTTGCGCGACGCGGAGCGCGTCGAGGCCGGCCCTCGACCGAGTGACCGCCTGTAGATGGCGCCCATCCTCGAGTCGCACATCGGCACGCACCCCGGACCCGCTCGACTCGGGATCGGTGAGCATGGTCGCCCATCCCTCGAAGGCACCCGGGTCCGGGGCGACCAGACCGGCGTTGGCGCGCGCCGCCAACCCACCGGCCAACAGCAGTACACCAACCGCGAGCGCTGTCGGCCGCCGCACCGCCACGGCCAACACCACGAACCCCAGACCGATCCACGGCGAAGGCCCCCGCGCGATCAGCGCGCCGACGACGGCGGCGACCGCGACGAGCACCGCAGCGTGATCGCGCACGCACCCTCCCGATGGTCGATGTTGTCGGATACCGGGGAAGGGCGCGGTGACGCGCGCGGGAAAGATTAGGAGCGGGGTGTGACAGCGGGAACCAGCGGCAGGAGTCGTTCGTCCGACCGTGCATGCACAACCGAGTGACCCAGGCCGCTGCCGCCCTCGCCACCCTGACGACCGCAATTCTGGTGGGTGCCGGACCCGCCTTGGCCTGCGGTGGACTCGTCGGCGAGAACGGAACCATCCAACTCCAACGCACGACCACGTTGGCCGCCTACCACGACGGCGTCGAGCATTACGTGACCTCGTTCGAATTCACCGGGGAGGGCCAGCAACTCGGCTCGATCGTCCCGTTACCAGGGATCCCGACCAACGTCGAGCGCGGCGGCGACTGGACGTTGCAACGGCTTCAGCGGGAAGTGAACCCGCCGCCGAAGTTCGCCTCGGACGCCGCCGGCGGAAGGGCATCCGCGACATCCGCCGAGGTCATTCTCGAGACGAAGATCGACGCCCTCGACATCACGATCCTCAAGGGCGGCGGTGACGAGGTCGGTCGATGGGCCATCGACCACGGATTTCTGCTGACGCCGGATGCGCCGGAAGTCCTCGACTACTACTCGCGTCGTAGCCCCATCTTCATGGCCGCCCGCTTCGATGCTGCCGCGGCGAAGACTCGGGGTCAGCGCACGGGCGACGGCACCCCGATCCACCTGACGATCCCCGTCGACCGGCCGTGGGTGCCGCTGCGCATCCTGGCGCTGGGTCGTGACCCGGGGCAGATCGTGCAAGCCGACGTGTTCCTGCTCACCGACCGCCGGCCGCAGTTGCTCACCGGCGACACCGAGCTGCGACTTGCTCGGAGCGACGCGGCATCCACGCAACTGCTCAACGACCTGCGGGCCGACCAGGGAATGGAGTGGGTACCAGACAAGGCCTGGCTGACGTATCTCAGGGTGGACACACCGGCAGGGCTCTTGATCCACGACCTCGCCGCGTCGGTCAACCCCTTCCAGGGACCGTCGCAGATCGATGCTGGCATCACCTCGAAGAACGAGTTGCTCAACACGTTCACCGGACGCGCTCACGGATGGCTCCTGCCCGCGGCGATCGCCGCAACCGTGGCGGTCGCGCTCGTCGCCTTCCAACTGGGATGGACTCGACGGCGCGTGCTCGCCCGATGACACGAACGCGGATTCTCCTGCCGGTCACGCTCGTCACGATGGTCGTCGGGGCGGCATTGGTCGGCGGCCACGCCGTGGCTGGTCCCGGGGACCCGACCAACGGGGTGCTCGGTCCGGGCGCGGTGACCGTCACGCTCACGATCCGCCACAGCCAGTTCAGTCCCGACCATCTTCACGTGCGGCCAGGAACGATCGTGCGCTTCGTCGTCCGCAACGACGACCCGATCAACCACGAGCTGATCATCGGCGACGACGGCGTGCATCGGCGTCACGAAACAGGCACCGAAGCGGCTCACCCGCCCCGGCCCGGAGAAGTGTCGGTCGCCGCCGGTACGACCGCCGAGACCACCTTCTCGTTCGACGGTGCGTCGGTGCTCTACGCCTGCCATCTGCCCGGCCATTTCGCCTACGGCATGTCCGGACTGGTCGACGTCGTTCGAACATGAGTCTGGCGGTAGGGTCGCCTGATGGTGCACACGTGCCCCCGGTGCGAGCTTCGATTTCTCACCGCAGCCGAGCTCACCGAGCACCTCAGGCTCGATCACCACGTCGACACCGAAGCGTTCGACGTCTTCCGCTACAAGCCCCTCGAGCGGCGGCCGCCGAGCAAGCGTTACCTCGTCGTCGCCAACCAGACTCTGAATGACGAAGTGGTGATGCAATCCCTCACCGAGCTCGCAAAGGACGGCCACCTCCATCTCCTCGTGCCCGCCACCCCATCGATGCCCGGGTCTGATCAGGTCGACGACAAGGGTCTCGCGCTCGCGACGTACCGGCTGCGGCACGCCGTCGACAAGCTTCACGAGCTCGGCATCGATGCGGAAGGCGAAGTCGGCCACTTCGACCCTGTTCGTGCGGTCGCCCGGGCCCTCCAACACGAGCCCGCCGACGAGATCATCGTGTCCACACTTCCGAGCGGCATGTCCAAGTGGCTCGATGTGGACGTGCCCAAGACACTGGAGCACCGCTTCGGCTTGCCGGTCACCGTCATCACCGCGGCGCCCTGACACCGATCACACTCGAACCAGCGAGCGGATCTGGTCGAGCTTCGCCGGCCCGATTCCCCGCACGTTGAGCAGATCGTCGACTGAGCGGTAGCGGCCGTGCTGCGCGCGGTAGTCGACGATGGCCTGAGCCGTCGCCGGCCCGATGCCTGGGAGCGCATCGAGTTGCCCGATCGAGGCGGTGTTGAGGTCAATCGGCTGCGAACGTGTCGGCCCGGAGGCTGCACCACCGGAAGTCGCGTCCGAGGGAGTTGGCTCTCCAACGCGGGGGATGTAGATCTTCTCGCCGTCGACGAGAGGCGCAGCAAGGTTGACCCGATCGGGGTCCGCGTCGGGCGCCAGCCCTCCTGCCGCGTGCACCAGATCATCAACCCTCGCTCCCGGTGCAAGCCGGTACAGCCCGGGGTGCACGACCGCACCCGCCGCCTGCACGACCACGAGCGGCGTCGTCGCCGCAGGCGCCGCGGAGGCCGGCGCGGCGGAGGCGTCTGCGCGCGGCAAGCTCTCCTCGGGCGCGGGGTCGGCCGTCGAGGGCAGCAACAGCACAGCGGCCACGGCGATCACGCCTGCCGTGACGGCGGCGGCGAGCACCGCGCGTGGCGTGCGACCGAGCGATCGCAACCGCTCCGCGAGCGTCTCGATGCGCTCGCGCCACGACGGATCGGGAAGCGGACGGAACGGCTCGATCGGAGACGACGGCGGAGCGTCGGGCACAACACACCCTCCCGGGTCGCGAACAGGGAGAGGGGGAAGCGTCGGAGAAGCCGGGGAAACTCTAGATCAGAAGAGCTTTGAGGTGAGCGCCTTGCGGTACTGCGCGGTGCGCGGGTCCGAGGTCCCGAGCAGTTCGAGCAGGTCGACGAACTCTTGGCGGGCCTCTTCATCGTCCTTCACCCGATCAAGCAACGCATCCAGCTTGGCAGTGACCTCAGGGCTGACCTCACCGTTGCTGGCGAACTCGTCGCCGACACGCGCCAAAGCAGCCACTCGGCGCGTTTCCGCGGTCTCCGGAATCCGCTCGAGCAACGCGAGGGCCTCTTCGCCCTCTCCGCGACGCACGAGCAATTCCGCCATCGCGACGACCGCGGCTTCGTTGCCCGGGTCGATCTCGAGCGCGGCGCGCAGCGATTCCTCGTCCCCGGCCGCCACGAGCGACTTGATCTTCTCTTCCGTCTCCGACGGCAGAACTGTCGCGACGAATTGCC
>JBEEGD010000066.1:0-15932 GCA_041166685.1 Acidimicrobiaceae bacterium
GCTGGGGCGGCTGCCTCATCGCGGCGGCTGGGGAACACCGCGTCCAGCAGGACCGCCCCAGCGAACCCGACGGACGTTCCCCGAAACTGTACCGGGTCGCTACGTTCCGTGCACCGCCCTGTACAAATTCTGTAGGTGAATTGTGATGGCCTAGGAAGCCACCCAGTTGCCGTGGAATCCGTAGGGAACCCGCACGGGAAGGTGCACCTCGGCGACGGTGTCGAGCGTCGCGGCATCGAGCAGCACGAGGTCACTGGCGTCGCGATCGCCGTCGTAGACGTACCCCATCAGGACGCCGTCGTCCTCGGCCGCATCGGGTGACGAGGGCACCATCACGAACTCGCTCGGGGCCCGGCCGGCGCCGAGTGTGCGGGCCTGCGTCGTCCCGGCGACGAGGTCGTGCCGCAACACCGATCCACCCTTGAACTCGAACGCACCCTGCCCCTGATCGATGGCGACGGTGTACCCGTAGCGGTGGCGGCGACCGATCACCCGCTCGTCGACGCGTGGGAATTCCTGCGGACGGTCGTCGATCTGCTCTTCGATGACCTTGCCGGCGGACGGGTCGATCGTCCAACGATCGAGCCTCGGCGGCGCGCCATCTGGGCCGAGGACGAGCGACGCGTCGAACATGCGCTCGAACCGGCACAGCTCGATGATCACGCGATCACCTTCGTCGTACGCGTTGAGCGGATGGAAGACGTAGCACTGCTCGACGTCGAACCAACGGACGTCGTCGGCCTCACCGTCACGGGGAAGGAGCCCGACCCGGGCGGGATACTCGTTGTCCCACCGGTATGGAAGCGGGGTTCCAGCCATCGCCATGTCGAGATCGACCACGACGGGGAGGTCGTAGATCACGGCGTACTTCTCGGTGAGTGACATGTCGTGCAGCATCGGGCTGCCGGTGGTCTCGACATCGACGACCTTGCGGACGCGGGCGTCGCGGTCCATGACCGTGTACTGCACCTTGTTGCCCCAGCCCCAGAAATACGAGACCGCGTGCAACTCTCCCGTCTGGGGATCGCGTTTGGGGTGCGCGGTGTACCCGCCCGGCAGGGTGCCATCGAAGTCGCACACGCCGATCGTGTCGAGCTCGTTGTCGAGCTCGTACGGACGGGCGCCCGCCTCGACGATGGCAAACGTGCGGCCGGCGTGGCCGATGACGTTGGTGTTGGACGCGAAGTCCATGTCGGCATGGACGGGGCCCGCCTTCCAATCCTCACCGAGTTCGCTTGCAACTTGCGCGGAGCGAACGAACCGGTTGCGGTACCACTGCGCCTTGCCGTCGCGCAGCTGCACCCCGTGCACCATCCCGTGTCCCGTGAACCAGTGGTAGGTGGCGGGGTCGGTGTCGGTGGGGTTGGGGCCGTTACGGAGATACCGGCCCCCGAGCCACTCGGGGAGGTTGCCGGAGACGGCGAGGTCGACCGCGGTGACCTCTTCGGAGACGGGAGCGAAATTGCCTTCGAGGTATCGGTTGGCCATAGTCCGAATCAGATCATGGATCCTGGTCTCAGGTCAATGGCCGTTTGTCACCGCGATGTCAGAGCGGCGCGAGTTTCCCCAGCGCCTCCTTGAGGCCTTCGACGGTCCATCGATCGGCTTGCTCCACCCCATCGCCCATCCTCCACGGTTCCATGAGCCGCACGGTGCCGCCCTGCGCGTAGAACGTGGCCCCGTTGAACGGGCAGTCCGCCGTGGCGAGGTAGGCGACCAGAGGCGACACGTTGGCCGGATCCCACACGTCGAAGGCTTCGGCGTCGTCGGGGGGCTTGACGATCTCGCCAAGCCCGGGAGTCGCCTCGGTGAGACGCGTACGAGCGGCGGGCGAGATGCAGTTCGATCGCACGCCGTACCGCTTCAGCTCCTGCGCGCAGATGATCGAGAACGACGCAATACCGGCTTTGGCTGCCCCGTAGTTGGTTTGTCCGGCGTTGCCGAGCAGCCCTGAGGTCGATGAGGTGTGAACGACGCTGGCTCGCACCTCTTCGCCGGCCTTCATCTGCTCGCGCCAGTACCTCGCCGCCCAGCGCGTCGGGATGAAGTGTCCCTTCATGTGGACCTTCACGACCGAGTCCCATTCGTCTTCGCTCATGTTGATCAGCACGCGGTCGCGCAGGATGCCCGCGTTGTTGATGAGGATGTCGAGCCGGCCGAACGCGTCGATGGCGGAGTTGATCAACGCCTCACCGCCGTCCCAGTCTGCGACGTCGTCCGCGTTGGCGACCGCCTCGGCGCCCATGGCGGTGATCTCGTCGACGACTTGCTCGGCGGCGGTGCGATCAGAACCGGCACCGTCCGCCGCGCCGCCGAGATCGTTCACGACCACCTTGGCTCCTTCGGCCGCGAACAAGAGCGCGTGTTCCCGACCGAGGCCTCGACCTGCTCCAGTGATGATGGCGACGCGGCCGTCAAGGACTCCCATCGGGAGAGATTAGCGGCGCGTGATAATCGTGACGCCAGTCCCCTTGTGGGCCTGCGTGCCCGCCGGCGGGTTCGTTCCCACCACGGTCCGGCCTGGGTTGCCGTCGACGCCGTTGACCGAGAAGCCGGCGGCTTGCAACTGCGCGGCGGCGTCCTGCACCGATTGACCGGCCACGTTCGGGATCACGGGCAGGCCCTTCGAGACGATGATCGTCACGGTCGAGTCACGCGCGACCGCGGTGCCAGCCGGAGGATCGGTGCCGATGACCTGATTGGCGGGGACCGTGTCGCTCACCTCGTCGCGGCGAGCGGGCGTGAGCTGTACGGCCTTGAGCGCTTGCGCCGCCTGATCGAACGTCGCGTTGGGCGGAAGTGCTGGAACGGTTCGCGGCGCGGGGCCGTCGGACACGATGAGGTTCACCGGGTCGCCTTTGGGCAACTGTGGCGGCGTCGCCGGTTCGATGCTGATCACCGTGCCCGCGGGAATGGTCTCGTGGTGCTGCTTGATCTGCTTGCCGGCGGCGAGGCTGGCCTGGTCGAGGGCGGCCGTCGCTTCCTCCACCGTTTTTCCTGCGAGATCCGTTGGAACGCTGACCAATGTGTTGCCGAGGGAGACCGTGATCGTCACGGTCTTCTTCTCTTGGAGCGAGGTGCCCTGAGCGGGATCCTGCGCGATGACCTCACCCTTCTTCGGGCCGTCCTTGCGACCGTCGACCTTGCGCAGCTTCCAGTGCATGGCCTGGACCGCGTCGTTGGCTTGTTGCTCGGTCAAACCGACGAGCTGCGGAAGCTTGTGGCTGGGAACGAGGACCGTGTTCCACGCCAACGCCGCGCCCGCAGTCAGGAGGAGTACGGCGGCGATGCCCGCCAAGACGAACGGCCAGCGGCGCCGACCTCGCGGCGCGGAGATGGTGGGCGGAGGAGGCCGATCGGATGCGAACGCCGGCTCGGCGCCGCGCGTGGGCGGAAGCTGCGTCGGGTCGTGGTCGACGATCGTGACGTCGTTGGTCCCGGTGGTCGCGCCCACGAGCGGAAGCGGCGCGGGGCGATCCAAGTCTTCTGACGCGGCCAGCAATCCCAACGCGAACTCGCCGGCATCGGGCCGCTCGGCTGCGTTTGGCAGGCCGGCGCGGGCGAGCACCTTGCGCAAGGGCCCAAGCTCGGCCGGCACGTCCATCGGGGTGTCGACGCGCGCCATCAGCGTGGCGATCGTGGTGTCCGCGGCGAACGGCACCTGACCGGTGACCGCTTCGACCAGCACCAGCGCAAGCGAGTAGACGTCGCCCTTGCCGTCGGCCGGCTCGCCCCGGGCCACCTCGGGGCAGGCGTATCGAGCGGTGCCCAACATTGCGCCTGCGGGCTCCGTCCAAGCCGCCTCCGCCAGGGCACGAGCCAACCCGAAGTCGCCAATGCGTAGACGTCCCTCTTCACCGAACAGGAGATTGGCGGGCTTGATGTCGCGGTGGACGAAGCCGCGCGTGTGCGCGTACTCGAGTCCGCGTGCCGCCTCCAGCCCCAGCATCAGCGCTTGCGACGGCGTGAGGCGGTGACCAGCGTCGAGCATGGCGCGCACGCTGCCGCCGCCCAGATACTCGGTGATCAGGTACGGCTCGCGCTCATCGTCCCCCCAGTCGTAGACGGCGAGGACGTGCTGATGGTTCAGGGCCGCGGCGGCCTGCGCCTCGGCGCGAAACCGGCGCAGGAACGCCTCGTCCTCCGCCAGCGCCTGGTGCAGCAGCTTCGCCGCGACGCGGCGACGGAGACGGGTGTCGTCGGCGAGGTAGACCAACGCCGACGCTCCCGAACCGACAGGGGCAATCAGCCGGTAGCGCCCGCTCAGCACCCGACCGATCTGGTCGGTCATCCGCGAGACGACCACGGGTTGAGGGTAGTCAGCGCGAGGATGGAGTCATGCGCATGGAGCTGGCCGACGAGCTCGAGGAGTTCGTGCGTCTGGGGCATCTGTGGAGCAACGACGACTGTGGGGCCATGGTCGACCGGCTCACCGCGGAGTCCGAGGCCAGCGGTGATCCTCTCCCCGCCCGCTTGGGCCGGTTCCTCGGCGCCGTGAACATCCGCACCCGGATCAGCGACATATCCGGATCGCTGCGAGTACAGATCGAGGCCATCGTGTACCCGAGGGTGTGGAAGGTGATCGAGGGGATCCGTGATGGCATGCCCGACGCCGAGCTGCGAACCCGCATCGAAGTGATGAACCGTCGGCTCGCTCGACTCTTCGTCGAGGAGACCGCTTGACCGACGGCAGCGTGGCACGGCCCCGGGCGCTGGTCTGGGCGGCCACGGTGATCGTGCTGCAGACGTCCGTCGAGCTGGCCTACGTGGCCGGTCGCAAGGAGCTCACCCCTGGCCTCCGCATCAGCCTCATGGGTGTCGTGGCACTGCAGCTGCTGTTCATCCACGGCGCGTGGCGGCTGTCGGCCGGGCCTGTGCTCGGGCTCCTGGCGCTCGAGGCCATGGCCGTTGTGGCTGCGGTCGCCGGCGATGGTCCTGTGGTGATCCGCGGCGCTTTGGCCGTGGCCGCGGTGTCTGTGATGGTCTTGCTGATGGTGTCCATCGCTGCGTTCCCCTCACCGGACCTGCCGAAGATCACGTGACCGACGTCGTCATCGAGAGCCCGCGACACACACTCATCCGACGCGTGCTGACCACGCTTGTGATCGCGGCGTGCGTTGTGGGGTTGGCCGTCGCCGTGCAGCACACGCAGCGCGGCGACAAGGACGAACCGAAGTTCACCGGTCAGGCGTCGAAGTCCGTCATCGAGCTGCAAGCACCCGCGCCCGAGAGCAGCGTGTTGTCGCAGGCGCAGTTGCTGATCGACCTGACGACCAGCTACGACGCCAGCTTCGTCGTGAACGGCGTGCTGATCCCCGACGATCAGCTCCAGAAGCGGCCGGAGTTGAATCAGGTGATCTTCAGCCCCGGGCCCGGCAAAGTCATCGAGAAGTTCCCGGCGGGACGCAACTGCGTCGAGGCCAACATCTTTCGCCTCGATGGCGTCCAAGAAGACGTCCCCGCGGCCCGCTGGTGCTTCAACGTCACCTAGTGATCCCAAATCCCACTCATCCGTACACAGATTTGTGTATGTCTGAGTGGGATTTCGCAGGGGCTAGGGGAGGTCGCCGGTCTCCAACAGCTTCACGAACTGCTCTTCGTCGAGGATCGGGACGCCGAGCTCCTGCGCCTTCGTGAGCTTGGCTGCACCGGGGCCCTCGCCGACGACCACCGCGGTCGTCTTCTTCGACACGCTGCCAGGCGCCTTGCCGCCGTGGGCCTTGATCGTCTCCTCGATGATGTCGCGCGAGAAACCCTCGAGGGTGCCGGTCACCACGATCGACAGACCGGCCAGCGTCTGCGGCAAGGTCGAACGTTCGGGACCGGTGAAGTTCAAGCCGGCGGCCCGCAACTTCTCGATCACCTCGAGGTTGCGGGGGTTCGCGAAGAACTCGTGCACCGACCGGGCGATGATCGAGCCGATGCCATCGACGGCCGCGATCTCCTCCTCTGACGCGGCCATCAACGCATCGAGGTCACCAAATGCCTGAGCGAGGAGACGGCTGACGGTTCCGCCGGCGTGACGGATACCGAGTCCGACAAGCAGGTTGGCGAGTGGACGTTGCTTCGACGCCTCGATCGACTTCTGCAAGTTGGTGATCGAGATCTCCCCGAATCCCTCGAGAGCGCGTACGCCATCCCAATCGAGCGAGTAGATGTCGCCGGGATCGTGGATGAGGTTGTGCTCGAGGAACTGCGACACCGTGCGCTCGCCGAGTCCTTCGATGTCCATCGCGCCGCGGCTCGTGAAGTGGCAGATGCGGGCCCAACGTTGGCCTGGGCAGTCCACGTTTGTGCAGAACGTGTCGCTCTCACCTTCGAGGCGTACGAGCGGACCTCCGCACACCGGGCACTTGGTCGGGAACTTCCAGGCTCGCAGCCCCTTCGGCCGCTCGGCCAGCACCGGTTTGACCACCTCGGGGATCACGTCGCCCGCCTTGCGCACGATCACCGTGTCGCCCGGCCGGACATCCTTGGCGTTCACCTGATCCTGGTTGTGCAGCGTCGCCATCTGCACCGTCGATCCACCCACGAACACCGGCTCGAGCACAGCGAAGGGGGTGGCCTTCCCCGTGCGGCCGATCGACACCATGATCTCCTTGAGTTTCGTGGTGCGCTCTTCCGGCGGGAACTTGTACGCGATCGCCCAACGCGGCGCGTGTGACGTTGCTCCGAGCTCGTCGCGCAGCCGCAGATCGTCGACCTTGATGACAACGCCGTCGATCTCGTAGGGCAGGTCGTGACGCTGCTCTTGCCAGTGGCGGCAGTACTCGTACACCTCGTCGAGCGTCGCCAGCTGGCGGATCTCCGGGTTGACGGGCAGCCCGAGCCCACGCATCCAGTCGAGCGTCTCCGTATGTGTCTTGAAGCTCGGACCGTTCTCGACGGCGCCGAGTTGATAGGTCCACATGGCGAGCTCGCGGCTCGCCGTGATCGACGGATCCTTCTGCCGCACCGAACCGGCGGCGCTGTTGCGCGGGTTGGCGAAGAGGCGATCGCCCGCGTCGGCTTGCCGCTTGTTCAACGCTTCGAACGCGGCGATCGGCATGAACACCTCGCCGCGGACCTCGAGCAACGACGGTGCCTTCTTGCCCGCGAGCTTTTTGGGCACCGCCTCGATCGTGCCGACGTTGGCCGTCATGTCCTCGCCCACGCGCCCGTCGCCGCGCGTCGCGGCGCGCACGTACTTGCCGTTCTCGTACGTGAGTGAGATGGCGAACCCGTCGATCTTCAGCTCGCACACGTAACCGACGGCTTCACCTTCGGACCCGAGCCGGCGTTCGAGGCGCCTTCCCCAGTCGAGGAGCTCGTCGAAGGTGAACGCGTTGTCGAGCGACATCATCGGCACGCGGTGACGGATCTCGGAGAACTGTGTGGAGACCGGCGCGCCGACGCGTTGTGTCGGGGAGTCGGGCGTGATCAGCTCGGGGAACTCAGTCTCGAGGTCACGCAGCTCGCGCACGAGCGCGTCGTATTCGGCGTCAGAGATCGTCGGGTCGTCGTCGACGTGATAGCGACGGTTGTGCTCGTCGATCTCGGCTCGCAGATCGCCGACTCGCTCCTCGATTTCCGGGGGCACAGCCATTCGTGAGCAAGCTAGCGGCGTGCTCTGGGCCTTGCGCGCCGGTTGGTTGCTGCTGCCGGTGACGGTCGGCCCGGCGATCGCGCACGGTCTCGAATCGGCGAGCACCCCCGTTCAGGTGGTTGCGGCGGCGCTCGCGTGGCTGGCCTGGGGCGCGGTGTTGGTGGCGTTGCTCGTACCGCGAACGATCAGCCTCACCGCCCTACGCATCGGCGCGCCCGCGGCCTTCGCGGCCGCGGTGTGGGTGAGCGTGCGCAGCGGCGTCGGCGGGGCCGAAGTCCTCGCCATGACGTGGACCGCGTTTGTCGCGGCAGCGGTGCTCTTCGTGCCGGCGATCACCGACGCGTTCGTCGACGGCTCGTCCTACGGCCCCGAAAGGCGCATGGCGCTTCGAGTGCCGGGCACCCTGCTGCTCGGGCCCGTGCAACTGACCTGGGCCGCGACTCTCGCGGGACTCGTCGCCGGACCGCTCCTGCTCGCGGCGAGATCATGGATCATCGGTGTGCTCGCACTTGGGATCGGCGTGGTCGCCGCATGGTTCGGAAGCCGAGCACTGCATCGCCTCTCGCGACGATGGCTGGTGTTCGTGCCCGTGGGCATCGTCCTCCACGATCCGGTGCTCTTGGGCGAAGCGCTGCTCTTCACGAAGAAGATGGTGCGATCACTCGGCCCCGCGGCCAAGGGCAGCACTGCCACCGACGTCACTGGCCGCGCGCTCGGGCTCGTTCTCGAGTTGGAGCTGACAGAAGTCACCAAGGTCCGATCGGTCGACACGGACCGCCTGCTGTTCTCCCCAGCGCGGCCCGGAGCGCTGCTTCGCGAAGCCCGCGAGCGCGGGCTTCCCGTCGCTACCCTCCCTCGACGTCCGGTGGCCGGCCGCCGCGGGCCCTGATGTCATCGAAGCGCTCGCCGAAGTGCCAACGGTGACCTTCGGGGTCGGTGGCTTCGTAGCGTCGTTCGCCGAAGAACGCATCGTCGATCTCCATGGTGATGGTGGCGCCTTCGGCCACGGCGTGGGCGTGGTGCGCATCGATGTCGTGGACGTAGACGTTCATCATCACGGTGGTGAGTCCGGCGTCGAGCGGGCTGTGGATGAGGTGGACGTCGACGTTCGCGTGGCCGATCATCACCACACCGGTGCCCACTCGCATCCAGCAGAGGTACTTGCCATCGAACTCGGTGCGGGCCTCGCGGATCTCCGTGAACTGGAACACGCGGGTGAGGTAGTCGACGGCCCCGAGTTCGTCGTTGTACGCGAGCCGTGGGTAGATGTCGGGGCTCGTGAAGTCGTACTTCGCGGGCGCGTGGTCCTCGTCGATGGTGGACATGAACTGCTCCTTCGCTCGGGAGAAGACAGCCGGGTCCGCCGGGTCGTCCGGCTCGATGCGATCGGGTCGCAGTCGCCGCACCGGATCGAAGTCGTCGCTCACGACCCGATCCTCCCAGCATCTCGGCTCTCGGTGTTCTCGTCCTGTTCTCTCCCGCTGGAACCCGGGAGTTCGCGAAGACGTCCGCGAGCGCGATGCAATCGCGACCGCACGGTGCCGACGGGCACGCCGAGCGCGTCGGCCACCTCCTCGTAGCTGAGGCCCTCCCAGACGTGGAGCACGAGGGCGTCGCGCTCAGGCTCGGGCAGCGCCGTGACCGCGTCGGCGACCCGCGGCCAGAGCTCCGCGGCATCGACCGCGACGCTCACGCCATCGGCGAGGTCGACGGGGGGCAACCGGTGCGCGGCGAGGCGCGCCACGGCGTGGAGGCGACGCGCCTCTCGCCGCCGGTGCTTCGCCAGCAGGTTGGTGGCGATGCCGTACAGCCACGGTCGAGCCGTCGGTCTCAGATGGTCGTAGGTGTGCCGCTTCTCGAACGCGATCCGGAAGACCTCACCGACCATGCTCTCGGCCTCGTCCGGACCAAGCCGGCGCACGAGATAGCGGTGCAACACCGTCGCGTGGCGATCGAAGATCGTCCCGAACCACGCCGGCGAATCGAGGGACGCGGCGATCACCGCAGCGTCCGACTCGTCTTCCACAATCTCTATCTTCTCCGCAGCCGCACATCAGTTCGCGCAGGACGTGGAACGCGACGAAGGCCCCCCATCCGGAACGATCACCAGGAGCGGGGGCCTTCGCAACCAACGCACGGCTCTTCGCCAACGGGCTGCGGGGTCCTGGCAACCGCCACTCCCATCTCTATCACAATTGGTACACAGCGTCGATGTGCACATCATGTGGACAAATCGGGGGATAACCGACGAGCTCTCAGTGGCGGGCACGCATCCTGGCCACGCCTTGCTCGACGGCGGTCTTGACGAGGCGGTCGTTGTCCTTGGAGATGAATCGGTGGACGTACGCCTCGAACAGAAACCGCAGCACCGGGTTGAACGCGTGGTACGTCTCGCCGAACTCGACACGCGTGCGTCCATCGCCGAGGTCCTCCAAGCGATGCCACCCTGACGCCTTCGACCACAACGGCTTGCCCACCGCCTCATAGCGGGACAGCTCGTTCGGTCGCACCTCCGTGACGCATTCCCATGAGCGGCCGACGCCACCGGACATCAAGAACTTCGGTACCGGGAACGTGCACGTCCGGACCAAGCCCTCGCCCTTGTCGTCACCCTCGGTGACGATCTCGATGCGCACCGCGCCGTGCTCGATGACGCGCCGCGCGCCCGTCTTGCGGGGCCGCGGCGCAGGGTGCAGGGCCCTCCACACCTCTTCGGGTGTCGCCTCGACCTCGAACGAGAAGCTGTGCTCTCTCATCGAATCCGTTCTAGCGAACGAGGCCTCCGCCGACGACCTCGTCCCCGTCGTACAACACGATCGCCTGGCCGGGTGCGACGCGCCGGCGGGGTTCGTCCCACGTGAGCGTGCTCGTCGCCGCGTCGAATGAGCCCGCGTGCACGGCACCATGCGCGCTGCACTGCGCCACGACCTGTCCAGTCATCGGTCGGTCGGCCCACACAACGTCGGCCAGCACGACGTGGTCGTCGAGGAGATCGCGCTCGGTCCCCACGGTGATCGTCGCGCCGGTCACGTCGACATCGGTGACATAGCGCGGCGAGCCATCACCACCACTCAGACCGACGCCCTTGCGCTGACCGACGGTTACCAGCTCGACCGCGTCAACGCGCCCGACCTCTCCACCAGTTGCACCGTCGACGACGCGACCGGGAGTGAAACGCACCCGCGAGTCCAGGAAGCCGGACCGGCCGATCGACGACGTGATGAAGCACACGTCCTGACTGTCGGGCTTCACCGCCGTGGGGAGGCCGAGTTGCGCGGCCATCGAACGGACGGCGTCCTTCGTCATCTCGCCAACCGGAAGAAGGGTCTGCTGCAGCTGCGACTGGCTGAGCATGTAGAGCACGTAGCTCTGGTCCTTTGCGGGGTCCGCGCCGCGTGCCACGCGGCGCGTGCCATCGACCCGCTCGCTGATGCGGGCGTGATGACCGGTCGCAACGGCGTCGAAGCCCAAGGCACGCGCCCTCACCAGCAGCTTGTCGAACTTCAGGTGGCGGTTGCACTCGATGCACGGATTGGGCGTGCGTCCGGCGGCGTGCGCCGCGACATAGGGCGCAACCACGTCGGCGTCGAAGCGGTCGCCGAAGTTGAAGACGTGGTGGTCGATGCCGAGAACGCGGGCCACCCGTCGAGCGTCGTCGACATCGCTCACCGAGCAGCACCCCGTGTCGGAGTCGCCCCCCCACAACTTCATCGTCACACCGGTGACCGAGTGGCCGGCGTCGAGCAGCAGTGCGACGGCCACCGAAGAGTCCACCCCGCCGGACATCGCAACCAGGATGTTCACGAGCCGCGCTCCCGCAGTCGAGCCACGGCGGGTGGGATGAGCTCGAGCACGCGGTCAACGTCCGCGTCTGTCGTCGTCGTGCCCAGTGAAAGCCGCAGGGAGCCTTGTGCCAGCGCTCGCGGCAACCCGAGAGCAGCGAGCACATGGGAAGGCTCCTGCGCGCCGCTGGCACAGGACGCGGCGGCCGACGCCATCACCTCGTGCTGCTCGAGCAGAAAAAGGAGCGCCTCGCTCTCGATGCCGTCGAAGCACACATGGCAGTTACCGGCAACCTTTCGGGCGCGATCACCGCTCTCGACGGTGCCGGCCACCGTGGTCAGCAACCCATCCGCGAGGCGGTCACGCATCGGCGCGACGCGATCGATCACCTTCTTGCGCTCGTCGACCGTCAAGCGCGCGGCTTCTGCCATCGCAACGATGCCAGCCACGTTCTGCGTGCCGCTGCGGCGCTCGCGCTCCTGTCCGCCACCGACCTGGCGAGGAGCGAACTCGACGCCCTCGCGCACGACCAACACACCAACGCCCTTCGGCCCGCCGAACTTGTGCGCGCTGACCGAGATGAGATCCGCGGGCTGCGCAAGGTCAGCGACATCAAGCCACGGGAACGCCTGCACCGCGTCGGTGTGGACGACCGCCTGGGGCGTCCGATCGCGGACGAGCGCGGCGACGTCGGCCAGCGGTTGGATCGTGCCGATCTCGTTGTTGGCGAGCATGATCGACACGAGCGCGACCGAATCGTCGAGCGCGCCGGCGAGCGCGTCGAGGTCGACGACCCCGGACGGCTCGACACGAACAACGCGACCGTCGAGGCGATGCACCGGATCCAGCACGGCGTGGTGCTCGACGGCCGAGCAGACGACGACACCTCGATCGGCGAACGAGAACACGGCGGCGTTGTCGGCTTCGGTACCGCCGCTCGTGAACACGATTTCGCCGGGGCGACAGCCCAACGCATCGGCCAGCGTGACCCGGGCGTCGTCGAGGGCGTTGCGACCGTCGCGCGCCATGGCGTGGGCCCCCGAAGGGTTGCCGTACCGGTCGGTGAGGAACGGCAACATGGCGGCGACCGCCTCGGGCCGCACGGGCGTGCTCGCGGCGTGATCGAGGTAGATCATCAACGGGCCATTGTGGCAACAGATGGGCGGGATGCGCCCCACTGCGGCATCCATGGAGGCAGTGGAACCGGAGGCCCACCCTGTCGCAGTTGGTACGCCGCCGCCACGGAGACGAGGAACGTCTCGGGCGACACCGCCGCCGGAGGCGTGTGGCGCATGGACAGCGCCACGGCGTTGGCCAACCGGGTCGCGAGATGCGCCCGTGCCGCGGGCGTGAGCGAGTTGACCCGGATCAGGAACGAACGGATGACCGCGTACTGGTCGGGAGTGAGACCACCCACGTCGAGGCTGCGGGCGTATTGCTCGTAGCCCGGAAGCGGAGGGAACGACACCGGAACCGGGAACGCCGCGCCCGTCCGCTCTCGCAACACGATCGTGCCCGCAAAGATGTCGCCCAGGCGTTGATTGCGACGGTTGAGCAACGCGACACACGTGGCCGAGACGCCGATCGGCGGGAGGAAGAAGTCGACGATCGCCAACAGCGAACGGATCGCGGCGTGGCGAAACCGGACCGGTGACCCCTCGACGGTGACGACGCGCAGTCCGAAGGCGCGCTTGCCGATGGTCTGACCGTTCCATCGCACCTCGAGCAAGGCCGGGTAACCGAACAGGAGCACGAAGACACCCACAAAGATCAACACGATCGCCGGGGTCGTGCCGACGGTCGCTCCGAACAGACCAGCGACGATCAGCAACGCGTACAGCATCCCGAACCGGATGATGAGGTCGAGGGCTTGGGCCAATGAGCGGGAGGCAACGCTGGCCGTTTCGAACTCGAGGACGACCGCTTCGGGGGTGACGACTCCCCGCACTTCTCCGGCAGCCATGACCACCTACGGTAGCTGTGACCCCTATGGACCTGGACCGCTTCATCGTGCGTAACGCGGGCGCGTGGCGGCGCCTCGAAGAGTTGACGGTCCGCGCCCGCCGGTCGGGCCAACGAGCGCTGGCCTCGACGGAAGTCGATGAGCTCGTGGCGTTGTACCAGCGAACGGCCGCGCAGCTGTCACACGCCCGCACGTACTACGACGATCCAGGGCTGACATCTCGGCTCACCACGCTCGTCGCCTCGGCGAGCGCCGCGATCTACGGCAGCCAGCCGGTGTCGATCCGATCGCTCGGTCGGTTCTTCACCGAAACCTTTCCTGCGGCCGTTTACCTCAATCGCCGGTTCATCGCCGCGGCGGCCGCATTGATGTTCGTTCCTGCACTCGCCTTCGGGACATGGCTCGCATCATCACCCGAGGCGCTCAACGTCGCCGTGCCCAAGGAAGAGCAGCAGGCGCTCTTGCAGACTCGCTTCGAGGACTACTACTCCTCGGCGCCGGCGGCTGAGTTCTCCACGCGAGTCCTCATCAACAACATCCAGGTGTCGTTCCTCGCCTTCGCGCTCGGCGTGTTCCTCTGCGCGGGTACGGCCGCGATCCTCTTCTACAATGGGATGAACGTCGGCGTGGCCGGTGGACTCTTCGTGCATGCGCACGAAGCGGGGAAGTTCTTCGGATTGATCCTGCCGCACGGTCTGCTGGAGTTGACGGCCGTGACGATTGCCGGCGCGGCGGGGCTGCGGCTCGGGTGGACCGTCATCGCGCCAGGCGATCGACCTCGAGGAGAAGCGCTCGCGGAAGAGGGCCGCCGATCGGTCGTGATCGTGCTCGGCTTGATGCTGTGCTTCATCGTCGCCGGGCTCATCGAGGGCTTCGTCACACCGAGCGACTTGCCCGTGTCGGTTCGCGTCGGCATCGGCGTCCTCGTCGAACTCGGGTTCATCCTCTGGGTCGTGACCCGCGGCCGCGACGCCGTCGAGCGCGGCCTCACCGGGCTCTTCGGCGAGGAGCCGCGACTCAGAGGCGCCCTGTTGCCTTCAGCCTGAGATACGTGTCGGCAAGATCGCCGGCGAGCTTCCCCGGCGCGGCGTCGACGACCGTGGCGCCCAGGCTGCGCAGACGGGCGGAGAGCCGAGCCCGCTCCGCGAGGGCGTCGATCGCCGCGGCCCGCCGGAACGCACTCTCGGCGTCAGTCGTCTGCGCCGACGCCCAGCGCTCGATCTCCGGGTCCCGCACCGCTCCCACGACGATCAAGTGGCGACGTGCGATCAGCGGGAGCGCAGGCACGAGGAATTCCTCCGCGGCCTGTTCGTTGAGCTCGGTCAGCAAGACGAGCATCGCCCGGCGCCGGAACCGCACGACCGCCTCCGCGAACGCGCCTCGATAGTCGGTCTCGACCAACTGCGGTTCGAGGTCGAAGAGCGTCTCTGTCACCCGGCCCACCTGGCCGCGAGACTTCGAAGGCTCGAGCACGGCACGCACCTTCGCGTCGAAGACCATCAGACCGCAGCGGTCGCCGAGCCGGGTGGCGACGGTAGCCAGCATCATCGTGGCGTCCATCGCGTGTTCGACGCGCGGCACGTCCTCGACTCGGCCGGCCATCACTCGGCCGTTGTCGAGCAGCACGATCACGGTTTGATTGCGCTCGGCGCGATACGTGCGCACGATGGGCTTCCCGATGCGCGCCGTCGCTGACCAGTCGACTCGCCGGAACTCATCGTCGGCCGAGTACTCGCGCAACGACTCGAACTCGGTGCCGCCGCCGCGTCCCTGCGCCGACCGCAAACCGACCTCGAGAACGCGAGCTCGGTTGATGCGGAGCTCGGCTTCGTCCTTCGAGCGGAACGGCGGATGCACGCGCAGCGTCGCGGGGAGCAGGCGACGCCGTTGGCGGGCGGCGAGCCCCAGCGGACCGTCGACTCGCACAACGATCTCGCGAGGCGTGAACCGGCCTCGGCGCACCGGACGAATCGGAGTGCGCAGCGTCGCGGTGCCGGAGGGTGGCACGGTGACGTCGACCCGCCGCGTGGATGCATGGAGCGAGGGAGCCAGTTCGTCCGAGACGGCGACATGGAGCGAGCGGCTCGTCGGGTTCGTCACCCGCCAACTGACCTCGCCCGACTGACCGATCATCAGCGCACGCGGCAACACTCGCTCGACGCCGATGCGGGCCGGGGCGGGTGTGAGCAACCAATCGATCCCGGCCACGAACAACAGCAACAAGTCGAGCACGAGCAGACCTTGAGCGATCGGCACGTCGGGCAGCAGCAAGCGCACCCCCGCGAGCGCGAGAGCAACGACCGCGAGCCGGCGGGTGGGGACGGGCATCAGCGGGGCGTAGGTACCGCCGTCAGGATGCCGTCGAGCACGACGTCGGCCGTCGTGCCCTCGAGCTCGGCCTCGGGTCGCAGCTGGATGCGATGACGCAGTGCCGGCTTGGTCACGGCCTTCACCTCATCGGGGGTCACGTAGGGGCGGCCTGCCAGCCAGGCCCACGCCTTCGCGGCGTGGAGGAGCGCGGTGGCGCCCCGCGGCGAGACACCGAGCGTGAGCGATGGCGCGTCGCGAGTCGCGCGGCAGAGCTGCACGATGTACGCCATG
>JBEEGD010000067.1:0-6348 GCA_041166685.1 Acidimicrobiaceae bacterium
GTCGCCGGCTGGGTGGCTTGAGTATGGCGAGCGCGTCGCGGGCATCGTCGTAGGCGACGCGCGCCGCGTGCTCATCCGCGACGGCGGCGTCGCGATCGGCGAGCGCGTCGGTCTGCGCGGCGCGCGCCTGACCGAGCGCCGTGCGGGCAGCGTCGACATCCGCGGTGGCTTTGGCGTGGGCTTCGAGCACTCGCTGTACTTCTGTTCGATCGGGACTCCCCGCCAGGAGCGCGTCGACCTCGACGAGATCGGCGGCGATGTCGACGAGCTTGGCTTCGGCTACGGCCAATGCCCGAGCGGCCGCGGCCTGCGCGTCGGCCGCGCCCTGCTGTTCACGGATCGCGTTGTCGCGGGCCGTGCGGGTCTTGCCCATCGCCGGCGGTGCCTTGACCTTCGGCAGTGCGCGCAGGGTCTGCAGACAGACAGGGCATTCCTCCCCGGCGACGAGGTCGGCTCGCACCACGTGGGCGCGATGAGCGGCCGCCATCGCCTCCTCGGCGACGCGAGTCATTTCAACGGCGACATCGGCCGCGATCAACACCTCGGACGCGGCCGCGAGGTCCGCGGTGCGCTCAGTGACGAGCGCCTGACCCTTCCGTCTTCGTTCGCGCAACCCCGCGCCGCGATCGTGAGCGTCGAGCCACCGGAGCAACTGGGCGCGATCGCCCAACGCGCCGAGCGCGTCCTCGGCAGACGCGACGGCAACCTCCGCCGCGCCGGCGGCGACGGTCGTGCCTTCAACCAGTTCGGTCGCCGCGGTGAGTCGATCGTGGAGCGCCGGGAGATCTGCCGGCACCCGCACCGACGCGAGCACTGCGGTCTCGTCGGCTACCCGCAAGGCGTCGGCCGTGACCGCGGCCGCCTCGGCATCGAGCGCCGCCAGCTCAGGGGTGGCGGTGTCGAGCTCGTCGAGCAGCGCAGTGAGCAGGTCGACCCGGACGGCCGCGGCCGTGATCGCTTCGGGCGTCGCGGTCACCAAGTCGCTGAGGCGACCGTCGAGCACTGCGGCCTCGGACTTGGCCTGGGCATGCCGCTTGCCGGCAAGGTCGGCCATCTGCGCGTAGACACCGAGGTCGAGCAGCGAGACGAGGAGGTCTTGGCGGGCGGCGGGCTTGTCGTGGAGGAAGCGGGCGAACTCGCCTTGAGGCAACACGACGCACTTGGTGAAGTGCTCGTAGCTCAGTCCGAGCCGTTCGGTCACCGCGGCGGTGACTTCGTCGGCGGTACCAGCGAGGACCTGGCCGCCCGATTCGAGCCGCGCTTCGGCGGTGCTGCCGCCCCCGCCCTTCGTGCGGCGCACCAAGCGCGTCGCGGTGTACGCGTCGGAGCCGATCGTGAAGTCGAGCCGCACGCGCGCTTCGGCCATGCCCTGCGCGATCACCGGCGATACCGACCGCTGGTCGGCGAGCCGGGGCACGTTGCCGTACAGCGCGAACACCATGGCATCGAGGAGCGACGTCTTGCCGCTGCCGGTGGCCCCCGTGAGCGCGAACAAGTCGACGCCCTCGAAGTCCACAACGGTCGGTGTGCGGAAGGCCGTGAAGCCTTCGAGCTCCAGCCGAACGGGTCTCACGAGACAGCCTCTTCGTACAACGTGTCGAACAAGGCCACGAGGTTCGGGTCGTCGACATCGGCGTCGCGCAAGTAGGCGGCGAAGAGGTCGTGCGGGCTCCGCTCGGACCGGGACTCGGGGACCGGCTCGCCGTTTCCTCGTGCGGTCGGCACTTCGAGCACCACATCGACCACGTCGGGAAAGAGCTCGCGCACTTCGTCGGCGAGCCCTACGCGCAGCTTCTCGCGGACATGCACGCGTACATAGGCATCGTCAGCGACGGTGAGCGACTGCAACTCCGCCAACGTTCCCTTGACGACCTGCAGGGGCCGGCCGGCTCGGAGTGGCACCTCAGTGACCCGCGCCGGAGTACCGGCGGACGCTTCCACGACGAGCGCGACCTTCTGCTGGCCGGCCTCGCCGAAGTCGAGCGCCATCGGCGACCCGCAATACCGGATGGGGCACGGCCCGGGGATCTGTTGCGGTCGGTGCAGGTGACCGAGGGCGACGTAGTGCGCGGTGGTCGGGAACACCGTGGACGGCACGCCATAGGCCGACGACAGATGGGCGGCGCGTTCGGAGCCGCTGGCGTCGGCGCCATGCACGAACGCGTGCGCGGCGACAACGTTCACCGCGTCGTCGCGGAACCGACTGCACATCCATTTGCAGAGTTGGCGGTAGCGCTCTTCGTAGAGCTGCACCGAGGTGGCCGCATCACCGCCCATCAGCTCGGACGCCTTGATGATCCACCGTTGCGAAAGAAACGGCAGTGGAGCAACCAGCATCACCTCACGACCGTCACGGCTCGGGATCTCGACGACGGCAGTCTCCGGCTCGGTGAACGTTGGCCGCGTGACGACTGCGCCCAGCTCGAGCAGCGGCTGCACAGCCTGCAACCGCCGGTCGCTGTCGTGGTTTCCGGCCAAGACGACAACACGCGCTCCGGTGGAGGCCAGGTCGAGGAGGGCGCGGTAGACGATCTGCTCCGACTCCGGAGCGGGCGCGGCGGTGTCGAACACGTCGCCGCACATGAGCACGGCGTCGACCTCGTGCTCGCGCGCCACCGTGACCAGCTCGGCCAGCACGGCGATGTGCTCGTCGGCGCGCGAGCGCCCGCGGATCGTGCGCCCCACGTGCCAGTCGGCCGTGTGCAGGAACTTCACCTCGGCAAACCCTCCAGCGGGTTCTCGGGGAGGGCGGCTTCGATCAGCGCGGGGTTGGTGCCGGCCTCGGATGAGCGCGTCGCCCACGCCGGGAACGGGAACTCGAGCACGATGGGCACGGGCAGCATCGGCTGACTCACGATCATCGTCCCGGGCTTCACGATCGTGGCGCGCTGGCGTTGCGTCGGCGGCAGGAACCCGTAGTCGCCGCGACCGGCTTCGGCGGCGTCGAGACGGCCGACGACGCGCACGGCCGAGTTCGCCACGATTCGCCGTTCGACCTCGCTCGCCGTCTGCTGACACCCGATGAGCACGATGCCGAGCGAGCGGCCGCGCTCGGCCACGTCGAGGAGGATCTCCTTGATCGGGCTCGACCCTTCACGCGGCGCGTACTTGTTGAGCTCGTCGAGGACGATCAGCTGCAGTGGTCGGGCCGTACCGGCGCGTTCCTTCGCTTCGAACGCTCGCCGCAACAGCACACCCACCACGAAGCGCTGGGCCCGGTCGTTGAGGTTGTGGATGTCGATCACCGTGACCTGGTGGTCGAAGGCCACGGAATGCTGGTCGGGACGAGCCACGTCCGCGCGCACGAGGTGCTTGATGTGTCGCACTGCGCCGTGCATGCGCCGCAGGAAGGCGTTGACGGTTCCCATCGTGATGGCACGACCGGCCCAAGGCCCCAGGTCGCCGTCTTCGGTGAGGACGTGCGCCTCGATCACGTCGACCAGCTCTTCGAAGTGGCGCACGACCTTGCCGTCAAAGCTCACGGTGCCGTTCACGGGATCGCCGTGGTCGCGGGCAACGCGCTGCAACTCCGCGGCCACGTTGTGCACGACCATCGTGTACTGCTGGCGATCATCTTCGGCATCGGCGAACAGGAACGGCAGCAGCTGTTGGTCGCAGAAGTCATGAATCGTCCAGAAAAAGCTGCGCACACCGAGCGAGCGACTCGCGACGTCGGGTGCGGCGACGCCGACGTCGTCGCGACGCGGCGGCGCCCACACGCCGACGCTTCGGAACTCATCGGCCGGCAACCCCAGCGCGCGATATCTCTCGGCCTGATCAGGGGCGAGCGCGTTGTTTGGATGGTCGAGGAAGAGCAGGTCTTCACCCTTCACGTTGAAGACGAGCGCCTTCGTGTTGACGGCCTCGGCGCCCAGCACGCCCGAGTGGAACAAGCCGTACAACAGGAAGGTCGCGTAGCTCGTCTTCGTGGCCACGCCCGACACGCCACTGATGTTCACGTGGGCGCCCTTCGTGCCGTCGAGGAAGTCGACGTCGATGAACACTGGCTCGCCATCGCGTGACAACCCCGCCGGCAGCTTGCGCGCGACTTCATCGAAACCGAGGGCTCGATCGCGCTCGGCGCCGACGGCCCGGGACACCTCGTCGCCGGGGCGCGGCGGTACCAGCACCTCGGGCTCGAACCTCGTGGCCTGCACCTGGGCGGCCTCGGAGACCTCCGCGGGGAGCACGCCGTCGGCCACCAGGAACACATCGCTGTCGAAGCGCACGCCGTCGTGTCGGGCGCGCACCTGCGACACCACACCGTAAATCCGTACCAGCTCGCCGTCGGGCAACATCCGATCCAGGGCGACCACATCGTCGAGCTGCAGATACGACCCTTGGCCCACCGCCACCCAGAACTCGAGAGGGGTGGCGTCTTCGGTGCCGATCACCCGGCCCACTACGTCCATGCAACAAGGGTAAGAGCCGGGTGTGACAGTGAAGGGGACCGTCACTGTCACACCCGCGTCGAGGGCGGGCGGTGAGGCGGACGCGGGGTGTGACACTGACGGGGACCACTCCTAGTGTGCGGCCATGGACTTCTTGCGGACGCCCGATGACCGATTCGAAGGCCTGGCCGGGTACCCGTTCGAGCCCCACTACGTCGAAGTCGATGCCGGCGACGACAGCGGGAAGAAGCTCCGGGTGCACTACCTGGACGAGGGCACGGGCGGCGGCGAGACCGTGCTCCTCATGCACGGCGAGCCTTCCTGGAGCTACCTCTACCGCAAGATGATTCCGGCGTTGGTGGACGCCGGGCACCGGTGCATCGCTCCCGACCTCCCGGGCTTCGGCCGCTCCGACAAACCCACGCCCCGCCCCGAGTACACGTACGAGCGCCACGTCGACTGGATGCGCGACGCCCTCTTCGACCAACTCGATCTACGCGACCTCACGTTGGTCTGCCAGGACTGGGGCGGGCTCATCGGGCTTCGCCTCGTGGGCGAGCATCCCGATCGCTTCAGTCGGGTGGTCGCAGCCAACACGTTCCTGCCGACCGGCGATCGCGACCCGGGCGAGGCGTTTCGCGCGTGGCAGAGCTTCAGTCAGACCATCGAGGATTTCGATGTCGGCTTCATCGTCAACAGCGGCTGCACCACCGACCTCGACGAGGCAACGCTCGCGGCATACAACGCCCCGTTCCCCGACGAGACTTACAAAGAAGGGGCGCGTCAGTTCCCGCTACTCGTGCCCTCGACCCCCGACGATCCCGCCGCGCCCGCCAACCGCAAGGCGTGGGAGACCCTCGAGCAGTGGACCAAGCCCTTCCTCTGCGCCTACAGCGACAACGATCCGATCACTGCGCGCGCCGACGCGGTGTTCAAGAAGATGGTGCCCGGTTGCAGGGACCAGCCCCACACCACGGTCGAGGGCGGAGGCCATTTCCTGCAGGAAGACCGTGGTCCTGAGCTCGCAAAGGTGATCGCCGAGTTCATCGCGAACTCCTGAACTCCGGCAGGTCCCGCGTGAGAAGGAGGCGGGGACCCGAGTTGCGTCGAGTCCCCGCCTGCTCCACCGATCGTCAACGGCTCCGCCTGAGGGGTGGCGGGCTACCGCCTGCCGTTACCAGCCAGGACGATCGGGTAGAGCGCTTTACCACCACGAACATCTCACCGAGGCGGGGTGTCGTACAAGGAACACTGTCCTTACCTTTTGCGTGCCGTATGTCACTGACGGTTTGATGACAGGGGATGGTCCGAGCGTTCGCGAACAGCTTCGATCAATCCGTCGTCAACAAGCTCAACGAGTGGGCGCACGATCACGCCGTCCTCGTGCAGGTCGCCAAGGTCGCCACTTGGTTCGGGAATGGGCTGACCCTCACCGTCATCGTGCTCGCCGCGGTCACCGTTCTGGTCACGAGGCGCCACCGGTGGCCCGCCATCTACCTGGCGACGGCCGCGTCCGCAGGAGGTTTGCTGAACTCGTTGCTCAAGGACCTCATCGGGCGCTCCCGCCCAATCGTCGAGCACCCCATTCTCACGATCGGGAGCAGGAGCTTCCCGTCGGGGCATGCAATGTCGTCGACCGTGATCTACGGGGCGCTACTGCTCGTGTTCCTGCCGGTCATCCCGAGAAGGTGGCAACCGGCGGTGATGGCCGCGACCGTCACGCTCGTGCTCGCCATCGGCACGTCGCGGGTGGTCCTCGGAGTGCACTACCCGAGCGACGTCGTGGCCGGCCATGTGATCGGGCTGGCCGTGCTTCTCGGGTGCACCTTCATCTTCTCCTCGAGGAGGAAGGTCACGCTCGCCGTCGAGCGCCCACGCGGAACGGGCCGAGCTCTCGCCGGGGCGTGCCGTGCTCGGCGCGGATGAGGTGGATCACCGCGTTGATCAGCGCGAGGTG
>JBEEGD010000068.1:0-13134 GCA_041166685.1 Acidimicrobiaceae bacterium
CAGAAGACGGTCGACCCTCGCCTCCTGTGTGGGCTTGTCACCGTCGACGATCGGCACGTACTGGTACTCGACGCCGTACCACTCCGCCACGGCGGCATGGTCGGGGTGGTTGCTCACGACGAGGGGAATGTCGACCGGGAGCTCACCCGTGCGCCAGCGATTCAACAGGTCGTGCAGGCAGTGAGGCTCCTTGGAGACGAGCACGGCGAGCCGCATCCGCTCGTCGGAGAACCGCTGGGCCCATTGCATCTCGAAGCGATCGGCCACCGGCGAGAACGCTTCGGCGATCTGCGGTCGGCCCAGATCGAAGTGCTCGAGCTCGAATTCCACTCGCTGGAAGAACGCGCCGTCGGTGTGATCGGTGTGCTGCTGGAGGTCGATGACGTTGCCGCCGTGTGCCGCGACGAAGGACGCAACGGCGGCGACGATGCCGGGCTGATCCGGGCACGAGACGAGCAGGACACCGGTGGCGGCCATGCCGCGCAGTCTGCCGGATTCAGCCGCCCGTCACGTCTGGGCGCGGAGCCAAGGAGACCGACCTAAGATCCGCCGCCATGAAGAAGCTGATCCTCCTCCTCGCACTCGTCGCACTGGCCGCATTCGCCGCCAAGAAGGTCCGGGCCGCCTAAGCGTCGTCGCCAGCCCCGCGACTTTGGCCACCGGCGTCGACGGCGCCTTGTGGTTGGGGTCGCGGTGCAACCACCACCACACGCCGCCTCCGATCGCCGCCGCTGCGACGACCGATCCGGCGGCAGTTGTCGAGCGAGCGGTCGGCAGCGGCATGCGGTCACGTAGTCGGACCTTGTTGGTGAACGTCTTGATTTCCCACTCGTTGTCCCTCGCCGCCCGCAGCAACTCGCGATCGGGATTCACGGCCACGGGATGGCCGACGCATTCGAGCATCGGCAGATCCGTCGCCGAGTCGCTGTAGGCATACGAGCGCGACAAGTCGATGTCCTTCGCGACGGCGATGGCATGCATCGCCTCGGCCTTGTTCGGTCCGTAGCAGTAGAAGTCGGTGGTCCCCGTGTAGCGACCCTCGTCGTCGATCTGGCTGCGGGTCGCGAGGTAGGCGTCGACGCCGAGGTACCGACTGAGCGGCGCGACGATCTCCTCGGGTGACGCCGACACGATGAACACCAGACGGCCGGCGGCGCGGTGCTCGTTGATGAGCTCGAGCGCTTCGTCGTACACGATCGGTTCGACGACTTCCTCGAGCGTTTCCTCGACGATGGCCTGCACCTTCGACTTCTCCCAACCCTTGGTGAGGGCGAGCACCGAATCGCGCATGCGCTCGAGCTTCTCTTCGTCGGCGCCCATGTACATGTAGATGAGCTGGCCGTAGATCGCGCGCGCCAACACGCGGCGCGAGATCATCCCCTCTCGATACAGAGGGCGACCGAAGGCGACCATCGACGCTTTGGCGATGACCGTCTTGTCGAGGTCGAAGAAGGCGGCCTCCATGTCGTCGACGTTACAAGCGAAAAGTTTCGTCGAAACCCTTGTTGAGTGTCACAGGGGTTGCGTATGGTCAAACGATCGCGGTGAGGCTTCGCCCGCCGCCCATTTCCTTCCCTGCTCTGTCGTTCGTCGCGGCCCGGGGAGGGTGGCGTGGTGGTGTGTTGCTGGTCAGCAAAGGGAGGCGCGGGCACCACGGTGGTCGCCACCGCGTTGGCGTTGATGTTGGCCCGCGACGCGCCGGCCGGCGCGCTACTTGTCGACCTCGCGGGCGACGGGCCCGCAGTCGCGGGCTTGATCGACGATCCCTCGATGCTCGGAGTCAGCGACTGGTTGCGCGAAGGAGCGCTCGTGCCCGCCGACGGCTTGGCTCGGCTCGAGATCGCCGTCGGTCGTGGCGTCGCGTTGCTGCCGCGTGGTCAGGGGCCGCTCGCCGTCGAGCGGGCGCACGCGCTCGCGGCGGTGTTGGCCACCCACCCGCGGCCTGTCGTGGTGGATGCAGGCGTGATCAACGGCGAGTCTGTTGCCGTGGTCGTGGCGGCATCGGCGCCCGATTCGCTGCTCGTGACGCGCCCGTGCTTCCTGGCGTTACGCCGGGCAGTGGTCGCACCAGTGCGACCGTCGGCTGTGGTGCTCGTGGTCGAGGAAGGCCGCGCGCTCACCGCGTCCGACGTCGAGGCCGTGCTCGGTGTACCAGTCCGGGCACAAGTGATGGTCACCGCGCAGGTGGCGCGAGCGGTCGACGCCGGCGTCCTGGTGTCGCGGCTGCCCCGCTCGCTCGAACGGGAGTTGCGCGATGCCGCTTGACGATCGCCTCATCGTGCTGGTCGACGCCGTCCACGCCGAGCTGGTCGCCGCGCCGGTGGCACCCACAACCGCCCAACGCAGCGTCGTGGCGCAGATTGCCCGCGCCCACGCGCCGCTGGTTGCGGCCTCCGTCCTCGACGTCGTGGTCGACCGAGTGCTCGCGCGCACCGTCGGGCTCGGCCCGCTCGAGCCGCTGCTCGCCGATCCCGACGTCACGGAGGTGATGGTCAACGGTCCGGGCGCGGTGTGGATCGAGCGCCGCGGGTCGGTCGAGGCCACAACCGTACGAGTCGACAACGACACGATCGAGCTGCTGGTGGAGCGGGTCGTCGCGCCGCTCGGGTTGCGGGTCGATCGCACGAGCCCACTCGTCGACGCGCGGCTGCCCGACGGCTCGCGTGTCAACGTCATCATTCCGCCGCTCGCCATCGACGGCCCGTGCATCACGATCCGCCGGTTCGGCGTGCGAGCGATCGCGCTCGGCGAGCTGTGCTCACCCGAGGTCGCGGAGCTGCTGAGGTCAGCGGTGCGGCATCGAGCCAACATCATCGTGAGCGGCGGCACCGGGGCGGGGAAGACCACGCTGCTCAATGCATTGGCCGCGACCATTCCCGATGGCGAGCGCATCGTGACCGTCGAAGACGCGGCCGAGTTACGACTGCCGGGCCGCCACGTCGTGCGACTCGAGGCTCGGCCGGCCAACGCCGATGGTGTCGGCGCGGTGTCGGTGCGCGCGCTGGTCCGCAACGCGCTGCGTATGCGACCAGATCGCATCGTGGTCGGAGAAGTTCGCGGCGCGGAAGCGCTCGACATGCTGCAGGCCATGAACACCGGGCACGAAGGTTCACTCTCCACGTGTCATGCCAACGCACCCGCCGATGCGTTGCGGCGCGTCGAGACGATGGTGCTCATGGGCGACGTCGACTTGCCGCTTGTCGCGGTTCGTGACCAGTTGGCTTCGGCGCTCGATCTCGTGGTCCATGTGGCCCGCGGCCCCGACGGGAGCCGGCGCATCGTCGCGGTGGCCGAGGTCACCGACGACAGCGCTCGGGTTCGCCCGGTGGCCAACGAGCACCGTGTGATCGCCCCGTTCGAGCGAGCGGTGCGCCGATGAACGCCGTTCGTCGCCGTGCCGACCGCGAGCTCGTGCCCGGGCGCGCGCCTCCGCCGTGGCGCAGCGCGCAGCGCGCCCGCGAGTTCTTCGACGTCGTACGTCACGGTGGCACCGCCGCGCAGATCGATCGCGCGTTGCCCGATGCCCTCGAGGCGATTGCCCGATCGCTGCGGTCGGGTGCCTCGTTGCGTCTCGCCATCGTCGAGGCCAGCGCGTCCGTTCCGAGCGTGCTGGGGGCCGGTTTGGCGGCGGCGGCCGATGAGACGGCCCAGGGACGTCCGTTGAATGCGGCGATCGTTCGCTGGGCCGCGACCACTCCGGGCGATGGTGTGCCCTTGGCGGCCGCCGCACTCGCGCTTGGTTCTGAGCTTGGTGGTGCGGCGGCGCGCTCGCTCGACGGAGTAGCCGACACCTTGCGCGATCGAAACGGTCTGCGGCACGAGGTTCGGGCGCTGTCGTCGCAAGCACGGGCGTCCGCCGTGGTCATCGGGCTCGCGCCGTTCGTCTTCTCGATCGTTGTCGCCGTCACCGATCCGGGTTCGATCACCTTCCTGTTGGGGTCGCCCATCGGGCTGGCCTGCCTCGTCTGCGGCCTCGCGGCCGATGGGCTCGGCGCGTGGTGGATGCGGCGCATCGTCACCCGAGCCGGCGCCGACCGCGACGCGATCGCCGCACAACAGGCCGACGTCATCGACTTGTTCGTGCTCGCCCTCGGAGCCGGCCTCAACCTGCGCCTCGCGCTCACGGCGGTCGCACGGCGCGCGCCTCCGGCGTGGGCTTCGTCGCTCGCCGCGCTCGTCGATCAGATCGAGCGCGGACAGAGGGTCGGCGACGCGCTCGACGCGCTGCCCGACGCGCTCGGCGAACCGGCCCGACCGCTCGTGCGAGTGCTCGCCGGCGCGGAGCGATATGGCACCCCACTGTTGCCCGGGCTCGACCGTCTGGCGATCGACGCCCGCCTCGATCGCCGGCGACGCGCCGAGGAGGCCGCTCGGCGCGTCCCGGTGAAGTTGCTGTTCCCCTTGGTGTTGTGTGTGCTGCCCGCGTTCGGATTGCTCACTGTTGCACCCCTGCTCGCCGGCGCCCTCGATGCGCTGCGCCTGTGACCCACCCAGCGAAAGCGAGTTCCGAATGCTTCACCTCTACGTGGCCATGCAAGTGGCCCTGGAATCGTCCTCGTCGCGAGCACGCGGCGATCGTGGGCAAGCGACCGCCGAGTACGCGCTCGTGCTCCTCGGCGCCGCGGCCGTCGCCCTTGTCTTCGCGGCTTGGGCGATGAAATCCGGCAAGGTCGCGGCGCTGCTCGACGCCGTGATGGACAAGATCCTGTCCCAGCTGTGAACCGGTGGCACGAGCGCGGCCAGGCCACGGTCGAGGCCGCGCTCGTTCTGCCGCTCGTGGTCACCTTGCTGCTGGCCGTCATCCAAGTGGGCTTGCTCGTGCGGGCCGAGGTGCTGGTCACTCATGCGGCCCGTGAGGCGGCGCGGGCGGCCGCAGTCGACGCCGATCCCCAGGCGGCGGCGCGGGCCGCGAGCGCCGCGACGGCGCTCGAGCCGAAGCGCATGACGGTCAATGTCCAGGGCCGCAACGGTCCCGGAAGCCGGGTGCGGGTGGAGGTCACGTACACCGCACCGACCGACGTCCCCCTCGTGGGGGGCCTGCTGGGAGACGTGACCTTGAAGGCCACGGCCACGATGCGCGTCGAATAGGCGGGGCCCGACTCCAAAGGCCCAAAGGTCACCCGCTACCGTTGTCACGCCCATGATCGTTGCGATTCCCGCCGGTGCGCTCATCGTGCTGCTCGTGGCCTGGCAGGCGGCGCTGCTCACTCGCATCAAAGAACGCCAGCCGCCGCCGGTCTCTCTGCCCGCGCGTCCGCCCGTCCCCTTCCGCAAAGATCCCCAAGGCTGGATCGTCGACGCCCTGCGCCGGCGCGCCTGGCTGCGACGGTCGCTGTCGGCCGGGTCACTGTGCGCCTTCGTGTTCGCCGTCGGCGTGATCGGCTACCCCTTCTATACGAACCTCGTGCAGGGCCGGATCCAGCAGCGGCTCGAGCACCAGCTGGCCAGTCCTGAGCTCAAGCAGGCGTACATCGATCACCACTTGCAAGAGGGCGACAGCCTCACGCGAATCAAGATGCCGGCGATCGACGTCGATGTGGTGGTCGTGGAAGGCACGGGCGCAGATGCGTTGCGGGCGGGGGCCGGTCACTACCGCGATACCGCGCTGCCGTGCGAGGACGGCAACGTGGCGATCGCGGGCCATCGCACGACCTATGGACGGCCGTTCGCCAACATCGATCTGCTCAAGCCGGGCGACACGATCACGTTGCAGACGCCGGTTGGACAGTGCAACTACAAGGTGCTCGCGCCGCCGCCGTTACGCAAAGCGGCCGACGAGAACGGGGCGGCGTTCATCATCAATCCCAACGAGGTCGCGGTCATCCACCCGCCCGAACAGGCGCGTTCTGGTGAGAACCCAGCCCCACCGGCGATGCTCACCCTCACCACTTGTCATCCGAAGGGGTCTGCGGCCAAGCGGCTCATCATCCAAGCCGTGCTGATCACCGGCGCGTCTCCGCCACAGCCCGGAGCATGAAGCGGCCCGCGAGTGGCGACCGTGCTCGACCGGTCGCCGCAGTCGGCAGCGCGGCTGTCACCCTGCTGGCGATCGCCCTGATGGTGTCGATCTGGTCGCCGCGCACGCGAGCTGAGGCCCAGTCGACCGACCCGTGGGCGGGTTCGAGTTTCACCCACCCTGTCGACTACGGCACCTCCAGCGATGGTGAATTCAAAGGGACGTTCAGACATACGCCGCCGGCGCCAATCGCGTCGGTCGAGCTCACTGTGGACTACGCCGCCAGCGACACTCATCCGGCCAAGTGCGGCTCCGCACCAGGCACGCAGACGCACACCTACGACACGGCGACAACGACGTCCACGTCGGTGGAACCATCCACCACCGACCCGCCGACCACGACGACCCAACCGCCGTCGCGGTCATCGTCGGTTGCCTTCGCGTTCTCCTTCACGTTCGTATGCAATGGCACGTACGACTTGGCCGCCACCGCGCGGATCGAAGACACGTCCCAGGAGACAGCCGGACCACTGAAGAAGACCGTCACGGCCAGCGCCGTCAAGATCGCGGTGCCCCCGCCGAGCCCCACCGCGTTCCAAGCCGCCGACAACGGCAACCGCACCGTCACGCTCTCGTGGAGCTCGCCGCAGATGTATGGCCGGTCCGGGGCGCCTCCCGACTTCGTGGGCTACCGACTCAGCCGCAAGGACGCAGGAGGGGGATCGTTCGCCGAGATCGGCACCACCGGTCCCGACGGGTTGACGTTCACCGACTCGAGCATCCCACCGTCCGGGGGCTCGTACTTGTACCAAGTGGAGGCCCTGCGCAAGTTCGCCGCGTCGCCCCCCGTGACGACCACCGGCCCCCTCACGGTGAGCGGCCCCAGCCCGAGCAGCGCGCCGGGCGGTGCAGCTGGTGGTGGCGCCGCGGGCCGGCGTCCATCGAGCGGTGAAGGTGCCGGCACCTCCGCCGGAGGCGTCACTCATTTCGACGAGCCGACGACGCTGGCCGCCGACGAGGGGGGCGAGCTCGGCGCCGGTGACCCGCTCAGTGGCGTCCCCGGAGGAGCAACCATCCAGCGCTTCGGCCGCAGTGGTGCTGGTCTCCTGAAGCCGTTCGCAGCCGCGCTCGACCTCGGGGTGTGGGCTGGGCTCCTGCTCTTCCTGACGCGCCGCGCGGCCAGAGAGGAGCGCGACGAGCGCTTAGTCGTCGAGCTCGAGCACGCGACGTAGCAGCGCGGCCGCCCCCGCTTTGTCGAGGGGTTCGTTCCAGTTGCCGCACTTCGGGGACTGCACGCACGAAGGGCACCCATCGCTGCAGGTGCAACCCGCGATGACCTCGAGGGTGGTCGCGAGATGACGATCGGCAACCTGGTAGCCGAGTTCCGCGATACCCGCGCCGCCGGGATAGCCGTCGTAGATGAGGATCGTGGGCCGTCCGGTGTCGGCTTGGTGCACGGTCGACACGCCGCCGACGTCCCAACGGTCGCAGATCGTGAACAACGGCAGGATGCCGATGGCCGCGTGCTCGATGGCGTGCAGCGTTCCTGCCCACCCCGGCGCCGCAACGTGCGCAGCCGTCAGCTCGCGTGCATCGATCGTGTACCAGACGCCGCGCGTCACGAGCCGCGACGGCGGGAGTTCGAGCGTTGCGGTACCGAGCACCTCCCCCGAGGTGGCGTCCTTGCGTTGATAACCGGTGACTTGCGACGCCACCTCGATGGAGCCGAGGTGCAACCTGGCGCGGCCGACGGCCCGGGAGCAGTCAACGGCCAGAACGCGCATCGACATGTCGGTGCGGGCGACCGTGTACTCGCCGCCGTCGCACGGGTCCACGAGCGCGAGATGCTCCTCGAGGTCGAGGGCGCGCACCTTGTACGTGGCGCCCTGATGGAGATACACCGCGCCGGGATGCACGAGGTCGAAGGCGCGGCCCTCGTCGACCGTACCGACGAGCGAATCGTCGTCGCGCACGATGCGGTACTCGGTGCTCGAACCTGACCGCAGACCGACGCCATGGGCCGGGAAGCCGCGCGCCGACCAGACCGCGGAGGGCCACCGCCGTCGCGAGGTGGGCGGACGAACCTTCAGGCGATCGTCGTGGACGAGGACGCGCACCCCGTCGTCGAGCAGGTCCGGCCACCACCGCTCGTCGCTCGCAGTGAGCGGCAGCTCGAAGGCGGCGCAGCCGAGATGCGGATGCAGGATGAACGGGTTGGCCGGGTTGATCACGGCCGGCTCGGGCGGCCTGGTGAACACCTCACTGGGATGGGCCATCAGCCACTGGTCGAGTTGGTCCTCGCCGGCCACCAGTACCGAGAGCGACGACTGGCACGCGCGCCCGGCGCGCCCCATCTGTTGCCACATCGAGGCGATCGTGCCGGGAAAGCCGTCGAGAACGCAGGCATCGAGCCCGCCGATGTCGACGCCGAGCTCGAGCGCGGTGGTGGCGACCACCCCGCGCACGTGCCCGTTGAAGAGCTCGTTCTCGATCTCGCGCCGCTCTTCTGGCAGGTAGCCGCCGCGGTAGGGGCGGACCCGGTCGGCGAGTTCGGGCGGCAACCGCCGCCGCACATCCGCGGCGACCACCTCGGTTCCGCGCCGGCTGCGGCAGAACCCGATGGACTTGTGGCCGCCGGCGATGAGTCCGGCGAGCACCGAGGCGGTTTCGCTGTGGGAGGACACCCGGGCGCGGGCCCACGTGTCGTCGAGCAGCGGAGGATTGCACAGCGCGACCACGCGTTCGCCGCGCGGCGAGCCGTCGTCGGTGAGGGCGTGAACTGGTCCGGCCCACAACGCCGACGCCAGTTCGGCTGGTGCGCCAATGGTGGCCGAGCAGGCCACGAACGACGGGTGGGCGGCATACGCCGCGCTCACGCGTCGCAACCGGCGCAGTACGTGGGAGACATGGGTGCCGAACACGCCGCGAAAAGCGTGCAGCTCGTCGAGCACGACGTAGCGCAAGCGCATGAGAAACGTGGCCCACCGCGCGTGGTGGGGGAGCAGGCCGTAATGCAGCATCTCGGGATTCGTCAGCACGACGTTGGCGTGGCGTCGCACCCATGTGCGTTCCTCCGGAGTGCAGTCACCGTCGTAGGCCGCCGCGACCAAGCCGGGTATCGCGAGATCGGTGATCGCCCGCAGCTGATCGCGCGCCAACGCCTTCGTCGGGAACACGAGCAGCGCCGTGCCCGGCCGGATCGGATCGCTCACCGCTTCGGCCACCGGTACCTGGAAGCACAACGACTTGCCCGATGCCGTTCCGGTCGCCACGGCGACGCTGTGACCGGCGCGCACCAGGTCGATCGCGGCCGCTTGATGCGACCAGAAGGCGTCGATGCGCAGCCGCGCCCTGATCGCGGGCGACAGCGGGGTCGCGAGTTCGGCAGTGCGCGCGGCGCGCGCCGCGATGCGCTCGACGTACACGAGGCTGCCGTCGGCCTCGAGGTCAGCAAGCGTCGCCTCCAGCCGCGGGACCTGCGCGACCTCCAAGAGCGCCATACAGGCGGGAAGGTTACGCGCTTCATCGCTGTAGTTACAGGGGCGCGATTACAGGGGTGTCACCTTGGCCTCGGAGCGTGGTCAGGTAGTGTCGTTGGGCCATGGAGCTGGGACTTGTCGTGTCAGAGCAGGACGGATGGGCCGTTCTGACCGTCAGCGGCGAGATCGACATCGCCACTGCGCCGAGCCTGCGCGAGCGCCTGCACGCGATCCTCGCCGACGACAACCAACGGCTCGTGGTCGACCTCGACGACGTCGGTTTCCTCGATTCGACCGCGCTCGGTGTTCTTGTCGGTGCACTGAAGCGGGCTCGCACCGAGGGCGGGGAAGTCCGCATCGTCAGCACGCAGCCTCGGGTGCGCAAGGTGTTCGAGATCACCCGACTCGACAGCGCCTTCGACCTCTTCGACTCCGTCGACGAGGCCGTCAGGGGTGCACGGCAGTAGGGCACTCGGGCATGGGCGATCACATCGAACTCGAAGTCCCTGCCCGACCGGAGTTCCTGGCCATGGTGCGGGCCATCGTCACCTTGATCGCCGAAACCGGCTCAAAGCTGCCGAGCGCCCGCATCGACGACCTGCGTCTCGCCGTCACCGAAGCCTTCGCGAACGCCATCGATGCCGAGCGCCGCAAGCCTGACGGTGACCGGCGGTCGGTGGTGGTGCGCTGCGATCTCGATGCCGACGTCGTGGCCGTGGAGGTCCACGACGAGGGCGGCGGGTTCGATCCCGATGCACTCACGCCTCACCCCGATGTCACCAAGCCGGCCCGATTGCAGTTCGAGCGCGGGCTGGGCATCCCCCTCATGCGTGAACTCACCGATCAGCTCGAGTTCCGGCCCGAAGGCGGGGGCACCACCGTCAGGCTGGTGCTGACGGCTCATTTGCGAGGTTGAGGCGCCGCTAGACCTTCAGTTTGGGCTCGTGCTTGCGGAGCTCGCGGCGGGCGACGGTGAGGCGATGCACCTCGTCGGGGCCGTCGGCCAGCCGCAACGTGCGGATGTGGGCGTACAGCGACGACAGCCCGAAGTCGTCGCCGATGCCCGCGGCGCCGTGGGCTTGGATGGCGTGATCGATGATGTCGAGGGCCATCTGCGGGACCGCCACCTTGATGCCCGAGATCTCGGTGCGAGCGGCCTTGTTGCCCTCGTTGTCCATCAACCACGCGGTGTAGAGGGTGTAGAGGCGCGACTGGTCGATGTTGATGCGGGCGTCGGCGATCCATGTCTGGATCACGCCCTGCTCGGCCAGCACCTTGCCGAACGCGGTGCGCTTGGTGACCCGATCGCACAACATGCCGAGAGCGCGCTCGGCCGCGCCGATCGTTCGCATGCAGTGATGGATGCGGCCGGGCCCGAGCCGGGCTTGCGCGATGGCGAAGCCTCCGCCCTCCTCGCCGAGCAGGTTGGTTTTCGGAACGCGCACGTTCTCGAAGAGCAACTCGCAGTGACCCTCGACGTCCTGGTAGCCGAACACTGGCAGCGAGCGGACGTTCGTGACACCAGGAGTGTCCATCGGAACGAGCACCATCGACTGCTGTAGGTGACGAGGCGCGTTCGGGTCGGTCTTGCCCATGACGATGAGGATCTTGCAGCGCGAGCTGGCCGCGCCGGAGATCCACCACTTGCGTCCGTTGATCACGTAGTCGGCGCCGTCGGATTCGATGCGGCATTCGATGTTGGTCGCATCGGATGACGCGACCGCCGGCTCGGTCATCGCGAACGCGGAACGAATCTCGCCTTCGAGGAGCGGGTGCAGCCACTGTTCCTGCTGCTCGGGCGTGCCGAACATCGTGAGGATTTCCATGTTCCCGGTATCGGGCGCCGCGCAGTTCGTGGCTTCGGACGCAATCGCCGAGCCACCCATCACCTCACACAGCGGGGAGTAGTCGAGGTTGGACAGGCCCTCGGTCCATTGCGTCTTGTGCGGGAGGAACAGATTCCACAGACCTCGTTTCTTGGCGTCCGCCTTCAGCTCCTCCATCACCGGGGGGTGGAAGTGCGGATCTCCCGACTCCTCCAACTGCTTCCGGTAGACCGGCTCGGCCGGATAGACCTTCTCGTCCATGAAGGCCAGCAGGTCGTCGCGCAGGCGCGAGGCGGTTTCCGAAAGGGCGAAGTCCATCCGCCGGACACTACGTTGCCGCTCATGTCAGTGTCCTGTGAGCGCGACGGCGCCGTAGCAGTCATCGCGATCGACGACGGCAAGGCCAACGCCCTGTCGCCCGATGTTCTGACCGCGATCGCGGAATGCTTCGACAAGGCCGAAGCCGACGGTGCCACCGCCGTGCTGCTGCAGGGCCGCCCGGGTCGCTTCTCCGCCGGTTTCGATCTCTCGATCATGACGTCGGGCGTCGAGCCGATGCGGGCGCTCGTGACGCAGGGCGCCGAGCTGCTGCTGCGCATCTTCACCTACCCCGTTCCCGTCGTCGCCGCGTGCACCGGACACGCGTTGGCCGCGGGCGCGCTGGTGCTGCTCGTGAGCGACGTGCGCATCGGCGCCGAAGGCGAGTTCAAGATCGGACTCAACGAGGTGGCGATCGGTATGCGGCTGCCGATCTTCGCGGTCGAGTTCGCCCGGTACCGCATGCCGCCGTCGCAGTTCGACTCCGCGCTGCTCGGTGAGGTGTTCGGCCCCGCTGACGCCGTGCGCGCCGGCTACCTCGACCGCACGTCGGCCGACGTCGTCGACGACGCCATGGCGACCGCGCAGCGACTGTCTGCGTTGCGCAAGGGTGCCGTCGGCGGCACCAAGGAGCACGCCCGTGCCGCCATCGCCCGCCAGCTCGAGGACACACTCAGCGCCGACATGGCATCCCTGAGCGCGCCCTCACCCTGAGGCTCTTGTTGACACGGGGGCCCTCCGCCCCCTAGCAGTTGATGCTTCGTGGCCAAATCCCTCGTCATCGTCGAATCGCCGGCCAAGGCCCGCACCATCGCGGGCTTCCTCGGTCGCGACTTCACGGTCAAGGCGTCGATGGGCCACGTCCGTGACCTGCCCAGCAAGGGTTTGAGCGTCGATACCGAGAATGGCTTCAAGGTCGATTACGAGGTCCACGCCAGCAAGAAGAACGTGATCAAAGAGCTGCGAGACGCCCTGAAAGGCGCCGACGAGCTCTACCTCGCGACCGACGAGGACCGGGAGGGCGAGGCCATCTCCTGGCATCTCCTCGAGGTCCTCAAGCCCAAGGTGCCCGTGAAGCGGATGGTCTTCCACGAGATCACCGCCCACGCGATCGAGGATGCCGTCGCCAACTGGCGCGAGGTCAACTACGGACTGGTCGACGCGCAAGAAAGCCGGCGCATCGTCGACCGCCTCTTCGGCTACCCGGTCTCAGAGGTGTGCTGGCGCAAGATCCGCACGGGGCTGTCGGCCGGCCGGGTGCAGTCTCCGGCGGTGCGGCTGGTCGTCGAGCGCGAACGCGAGCGCATGGCGTTCGTCGCCGCGTCGTACTGGGACCTCGCCGCCCTCTTCCCGACGGAACCGAACTTCACTGCGGGGCTCGTCGCCCTCGACGACCGCAAAGTTGCGGAGGGCAAGGATTTCGACTCCCTCGGCCAGCTCAAGAAAGACGACGGCGTCGTCGTCCTCGACGAGACCGCGGCCCGGGGCCTGGCCGAACGCCTCGACGGCGCGACCTTCACGGTTCGCAGCGTCGACACCAAGCCGTACACCTCGA
>JBEEGD010000069.1:0-15325 GCA_041166685.1 Acidimicrobiaceae bacterium
CGGTCAAGGTCCTGGGCAGCGAAGGTTCGGTCGAGGTGTTCCGCCTGTTGCTGGAGATCGTGGGTCAGGCGGGGTACCTGGTGACCGACTCCCCCGGCGCCCAACTCCACGGCCGCCTCGAGTACCTCTACCGCAACGCAGTGCTCATCACCTTCGGCGGCGGCGTCAACGAGATCCAGCGCGAGATCATCGCCGGCTTCGGCCTCGGCATGGCCCGCGCTCCCCGGTAACCAAGGAAAGAGGAATTTCGCATGGACTTCAACCTGACCGACGACCAGCAGTCGATCCGCGACCTGGCCGCTCGAATCCTCGGAGAGCGCGTCACGCTCGAGCGCCTCCAGACCATCGAGGGATCTCCCGACGCCATTGACCGCGACCTCTGGACCGACCTGGCCAACGCCGGCCTGCTCGGCCTGAGTGTTCCGGAGGACGTGGGCGGAAGCGGGCTCGGCATCCTCGAGCTGTGCCTCATCCTCGAGGAGGTCGGGCGCACGGTCGCGCCGGTGCCCGTGCTACCCACCCTCGTGCTCGGCGCGTTGCCGATCGCCGAGTTCGGCTCGGCCGCCGCGCGCAAGCGCTACCTGCCGGGCGTGGCGGACGGTACGACGATGCTCACCGCGGCCCTCCTCGAACCCGAGTCCGAAGACCCCTTCCGCCCGCTGACCACTGCGTCCGAAGGTACGGACGGGTCATGGCAACTCACGGGGATCAAGCTCTGCGTGCCCGCGGCCAACGTCGCGACGCGGGTCGTGACGCCCGCGACCACGGAGAAGGGGCTCGGCCTCTTCCTCGTCGACCCGACCGGGCCCGGAGTGTCATCGGTCGCGCTGCAGACGACGGCGGGCGATCCCCAGTCGCTGCTCACCCTCGCTGGCGCGCCCGTCGCGGCCGACGAGGTACTGGTCGTCGGCGACGAGGCGATCAGTGCGCTCGCCTGGCTTGTCGACCGCGCGATGGTCGGCCTGTGTGCGATGCAGGTCGGACTCGCTGACCGCGCGTTGCGGTTGACCGCGCAGTACACGAGCGAACGGGAGCAGTTCGGGCGTCCGCTGGCCACGTTCCAAGCGGTCGGCCAGCGCGCGGCCGATGCCTACATCGATGTCGAGTGCATCCGCTGGTCGATGTGGTACGCCGCCTGGCGGCTGTCCGAGGGACTGCCCGCGTCCGACGATGTCGCCATCGCGAAGTTCTGGGCCGCGGAAGGCGGCCAGCGCGTCGTGTCCGCAGCGCAACACCTTCACGGCGGGATGGGCGTCGACGTGAACTACCCGCTGCACCGCTACTTCCGTTGGTCGAAGCAGATCGAGCTCACGCTCGGCTCCGCGACTCGACAGCTCCTGCGGCTCGGCGAGTCGCTGGCCGAACCCCTCACCGCCGCGGAGTTGAACGCGTGACAGCACCCGTCGGCCTCCTCGGAGGCCTACGCGTCGTCGACGTCTCCGACGGCTTGGCCGGCGCATACTGCGTGCGCTTGCTCTCGGACCTCGGCGCTGATGTGTTGGCGGTCGAGCCACCCGGGGGCAACGTGTTCCGACAGTGGTCCTCGTCCGGCTCGGTCGGCGCCGACGGTGATCCCGACGGCGCCTTGTACCGCATCTTGTACGCATCCACGCGCAGCGAAGTCGGATCGTGGGACCGGGTAGTGGCGCTGGCCCGCGATGCCGACATCGTGCTCGGCGGGTTCGACGTCGATGTCGCCGCGCTCCTGGCAGCCAATCCTGCTGTCATCGCCGTCTCCATCTCGGCGTTCGGCGCGGCCGGACCCGAGTCGGGGCGCGACGCGTCTGAATTCCTGTTGCAGGCGCGCGCCGGATCGACCTTCGCTCGGGGTCTGCCGGGCCGGGTGCCGCTCGCGTTGGGCGGCCGCCTCGGCGAATGGACCGCGGGTGTTCACGCCGCTCTCGGCGCGCTCACTGCGGTCCGCCGGGCCCGACGCACCGGGCGGGGCGAGCACGTCGACGTCTCGACGCTCGAGGCGATCGCAGTGACGCTCGCACCGCACGCTGCGCTGGCGCCGACGTTTCCGGGCGGGCGGCGGGGCAGGACGATCGTGCCGATGGTTCCCAGCATCGAGCCCTGCCGTGACGGCTTCGTCGGCCTGTTCACCGTGACCGGTCAGCAGTGGCTCGACTTCCTCTCGATGATCGAGCGACCCGATCTCGCCGACGACACCGAACTCGCCACCATGGCAGGCCGAGCGGCGCGCATCGACGAGATGCGCAAGGTGGTGCACGCCTGGACGATGCCGCGCACCGCTGCGGAGATCGTCGAGCAGGCGAGCTACTTCCGCGTGCCGGCCGCGTTCATCGGCAACGGCATGACGCTGCCGACGATGGATCACGTCGTCGCCCGCCAGATCTACGCCCCCAACCCACGAGGAGCGTTCCCGACACCCGCCTCGCCGTTTCGTACCGCTTCGATGCCGGCAGTTGCTCGGCGTCCGGCGCCGCTGGTCGGCGAGCACGACGGCCAAGGGTTTGCGCCGCGGCCGGCGGTGAACGCGCCGACGGCGAGCGAGGGGATCGCGCCGCGGCCGCTCGCCGGGATCCGCGTCCTCGATCTCACGGCGTTCTGGGCCGGGCCGTTCGCGACGCTCTACCTCGCATCGATGGGCGCCGACGTCATCAAGGTCGAGTCCGTCCAGCGCCCTGATCCGATCCGCTTCAGCGCGTTCGTGCCACCGAAGGAGCCGCAGTGGTATGAGCAGGCCGTGCTCTACTGTGCGTCGAACCTCGGCAAGCGCGGCATCACGCTCAATCTGGCCCACCCCGAGGGCCGCGAGCTGTTGCTCAAACTCGTCGCACAATGCGACGTGGTGGTCGAGAACTTCACGCCCCGCGTGATGGAACAGTTCCAACTCACCTACGAGGAACTCGCCGCCGTCCGACCCGATCTCGTGATGGTCCGCATGCCGGCGTTCGGCCTCGACGGACCCTGGCGCGACCGGCCCGGCTTTGCGACCACCATCGAGCAGGTCGCGGGGATGGCGTGGATTACTGGTTACGAGGACGGGCCGCCGATCGCGCCAGGGGGCATGTGCGACCCACTCACCGGAGCGCACGCCGCGCTCGCCGTGCTCGCAGCGCTCGAGTGGCGCGACCGCACCGGACAAGGCCAGCACATCGAACTGGCGATGCTGGATGTCGGGGCGCTGGTCGCAGCCGAGCAGGTCGCCGAGCACCACTATGGCCATCTCCCGCGCCGCCGCGGAAACCGCGGGCCGCAGGCCGCGCCGCAAGGCGTGTACGCGTGCGCCGAGACGCAGAGCTGGGTGGCGCTGGCCGTTGCGACCGACGACCAGTGGACGGCACTCGTCGACGTGCTGGGTCGTCCGGCGTGGGCTCTGAACCCGCCGCTGGCCCGCGCCGCCGGACGCCAGAACGGTCACGATGTCCTCGACAAGGAGTTGGCCGCGTGGTTCAGCGAACGCGATCGGGACGCGGTGCTGACCGAGTTGACCGCGGCCGGCGTGCCCGCGACGGCCGTCGTCCCCGGCTACGAGACCGACGAGGACCCACAGCTTCGAAGTCGCGGCTTCTTCGAACCGGTCGACCACCCCGTGGTCGGCCGCCACGAGTATCCGGGTTGGCCGGCCCGACTCTCGGGTGGGCCGTCGAGGGTCTTCGAGACGCCCGCGCCGCTGCTCGGCCAGCACAACGAGGAGGTGCTCGGCGGACTGCTCGGCCTCACGCCGGCCGATCTGACCCGGCTGCGCGAGCTCGACGTGATCGGCGAACGCCTGCTGAGCCCGTGAACGACTCGGCCACATGACCCTCGACGTTGCACGGCACCGCTCGACGGCCTTGCTGACGATCAACCGCCCGGATCGGCGCAACGCGCTCGACGGTGCGACGATCGAAGCGATCGGCAACGCGCTCACCGAGGCCGAGGCCGACGACGATGTGCGTGTCGTCGTGCTCACCGGCGCGGGCGACCGGTCGTTCTGCTCCGGCATGGACCTCAAGGCGTTCGCTGAGGGCGATCGGCCGACCGGTGCGGGGCTGCACGTGCTCGCCTCCCGCTGCTATCCGAAACCCGTCATCGCCGCAGTGAATGGGGCAGCCGTGGGCGGCGGGTTCGAGCTCGTCCTGGCCAGCGACCTCGTTGTCGCCGCATCGCACGCAGTGTTCAGTGTGCCCGAGGTCCGGCGTGGTGTCGTCTCTGCCGGCTGCAGCACACGCCTCGCGGGCCGCATCCCACCGGCAATGGTCTACGAGCTCGCGCTTGTCGGCGACGCCATCGACGCGCGACGCGCCGCCGCGCTCGGCCTCGTGAACCTCGTCGTCGACGGCTCCGAGCTGCTCGACCGCGCGCTCGACATGGCGGACAGGATTGCGGAGAACGCACCGATGGCCGTGCGGGTCACCAAGTTCATGATCCATGACGAGCTCCGAACACACGATGCGGAGGAATGGGCCGCGATTCGAGCCAAGGCTGAGCCTGTGTTCGCGAGCAACGACGCTCGTGAGGGAGCGCTCGCGTTCGTCGAGAAGCGGGCGCCGCGTTGGACGGGCCGGTGATCCGGTCAGGCCTCGACCCGACGTCGGGCGTCGGCGATGAGGCCGGGAAGCATCACCGACATGGCGTCGAGCCGTTCAGCCGACGGCTCTTTGCGAAGGCGATGCTTGGTGATGAGGGCCATCGCCGCCGCCTCCTTGTAGCGCGTGAGCGCGTGGAACCACTCGAGGTCGGCGGTCGTCGACCCACCCGAGTGTTCATAGACCTCCAGCAGCTCCCGGTCCGACGGCATCCCCGACGAGACGTCCGGATCGACCACCGGGTGCTTCGCCTCCTCGGTGAAGAAGAGGAACCACGACAGATCGATGCGTGGGTCGGAGGGCGACCAGATCTCCCAGTCGATGATGGCCTGCACGTCCGTGCCGTCGGAGAGCATGTTGCCGAGCCGGTAATCGCCGTGCACCACCGATGCCGGCGCGGGCTCAGGCACGGTGGCGCGCAAGAGGTCCGCGCACTCGAGGTAACCGGTACGGAGTTGATCCGGCACCGTGTCGAGCGTGCGGGTCCAGCGGTCCACCTCGTCAATGAGCGTGGTCTGCGGCTCGTCACCGAGGCCGATGTCCGCCGGCGCCAGCTGGTGCAGCGCCGCGAGCATCCGCGCCGCCGAGAAGGCGCGACCGCGCACGATGTCGTCGGGCCGGCGATGGGTCGCCGCGTTCAGCAACGGCTCCACACATTCACCGCGGACGAAGCCCGTTGCGACGAACGGAGGGATGTCGTCGGGTTCACCGGCATCGGTGAACAGCACCGGCGGCACGCGCACGCCCGGCCGATCCATCAACGCGCTCATGCAGCGTGCCTGTCGAAGGACGTCGCGATTGCGCACCGGCGGCAGCCCGGGCGGTGCGACCTTCAGGACCACTCGCTCGTGCTCCGGCGGCCCGTCGACGACCGAGGCGGTGTACACGAGACTCACGGTTCCACCTTCGAGCGTCACGATGTCGCGCACCGTGCACCCCGGCGTCCACGCTTGCGCCGCGGACGTGGCCCGCTCGGCAAGATCGTCGAGGTCGATGTCCGCCATTTCCCGCTCCTCCGCGATGAGGAAAGAATTATACCCTGTCTAATAACGCGCTCGTGACGCCCAGCGATGTATCCCGGATTCCACGCCGCCGCCACCCCTGACCATCCGGCAATCGTGATGGCCGGGTCGGGCGAACGCGTCAGCTATCGCGAGCTCGACGAGCGCTCGAACCGCTTGGCCCGGTTGTGGTGGGAGCGCGGCCTGCGTCGCGGGGACCACGTAGCGATCGTGCTCGAGAACCATCCGCGCTACTTCGACGCGGTGTGGGCGGCGCTGCGCTCGGGCCTGTACTACACGCCAGTCAACTGGCACCTGACCGCGCCCGAAATCGAGTACATCGTCCGCGACTGCGGCGCTCGATCAATCCTGACGTCGGCATCACTCGCGTCGACCGTGACCGGGCTCGAAACTGAGATCCCGCTGGTGCTCGGCGGGGAGATCGAGGGATGGGAGCCGTACGAGGTCGCGGTCGCGGGTATGCCGAGCACGCCGCTCGACGACGAGCCCGAGGGCATCGGGATGTTCTATTCGTCCGGCACGACGGGACGGCCGAAGGGCATCGTCTTTCCGTTGCCAGGGGGCAGCGTTCGAGACGGCCCGAGCATGGCGGTCGACCCGAGACTCGGGATGTCGGCCGACGACGTCTACCTTTCTCCTGCGCCGCTGTACCACGCCGCGCCGGTCGTGACGTGCTCGCTTGTCCACCGTCAGGGCGGGACCGCGGTGATCCTCGAACGATGGGATGCCGAGGCGTGCCTCGCTGCGATCGAACGTCACCACTGCAATCGGGCGCAGTTCGTGCCGACGATGTTCGTGCGACTTCTGAAGCTCCCACAGGACGTGCGCGACCGCTACGACGTGACGAGCCTGCGTCACGCGACGCACGCGGCTGCCCCGTGCCCGGTCGAGGTCAAGCGCAGGATGATCGAGTGGTGGGGGCCGATCGTGTGGGAGTACTACTCCAGTTCGGAGAACATCGGCTCGACGATCATCGGTCCCGAGGAGTGGCTCGCTCACCCCGGCTCGGTCGGTCGACCGAGCCGGTCGGTCGTGCACATCTGCGACGACGACCACCGCCCGCTGCCGCCTGGCGAGATCGGCATCGTGTGGTTCGAGACGCCGGGAGCCACCTTCGAGTACAAGGATGACCCCGAGAAGACGGCGTCATCGCGCAGCCCCGAAGGCTGGTTCACGATCGGTGACATCGGCTACGTCGACGAGGACGGGTACCTCTACCTCACCGACCGCAAGGCCTTCACGATCATCTCGGGAGGGGTGAACATCTACCCGCAGGAAGCGGAGAACGTGTTGGTGCTCCATCCGGCGGTCGCCGACGTTGCCGTGATCGGCGTGCCGAACGCGGACCTCGGGGAGGAGGCGAAGGCCGTCGTCCAGCTCCTCGAACCCGACGAAGCCGGTCCGGAGATGGAGGCCGAGCTGCTCGCGTTTTGCCGCGAGCGATTGGCGGCGTTCAAGTGCCCGCGGTCGATCGACTTCGAAGCGCGGCTGCCCCGCGAAGACAACGGCAAGCTCTACAAGCGGTTGCTGAAGGATCGCTATTGGGTCAACCGCCCGTCTCGCATCATCTGAGCCGACGCGCAGTTCACTCGGCACCGCGGTCAGCCGTCGCGAGTGAGCAAAAGGGCTCCGGCCTTGGGGCCCCCGCCGTTGGCGACCGCCGCGACCTCGACCGTGCCCTGCACCTGGCGACCGCCTCCCTCGCCGCGGAGCTGGACGCACGCTTCGTGGATCAACCCGAAGCCGTGCAGCCGGCCGGCCGAGAGCTGGCCGCCGCTGGTGTTCAGTGGGAGCTCGCCGTCGAGGGCGATCCGAGCGCCGCCTTCGACGAATGGTCCGCTCTCACCTTTGCCGCAGAACCCCAGCGCTTCGAGCCACGCCATCGGCAGGAAGCTGAACCCGTCGTAGAGCTGGGCGACGTCGACATCGGCGGGCTTCAGCTCGGTGCGACTCCAAAGATGGGCGGCAGCGTCGCGCGCCGCCATGGTCGTGAGGTCGTCCCACTGGTCCCACGACGGTCGCCCTCGCAGCGCGGTACCGACCGCTTCGATCCGCGCCACCGGGTGATCGACGTCGCGAGCGTGCGCCGACTCGGAGACGATCAGCGCGGTTGACCCGTCGACGGGCACGTCGCAGTCGTACAGGCCGAACGGCGTCGAGACCATGCGAGCCGCGAGGTAATCGTCGAGTGACAACGGCTCGCGGTAGACCGCGGTGGGATTGAGAGCGGCGTTGCGTCGCGCGTTGACCGCGATCATGCCGAGCTGCTCGCGCGTCGTGCCGTACTCGTGGCAGTGGCGCTGCGCGTTGAGCGCAAGCCAGTTCGCCGCGGAGTATGCACGGAAAGGGATCGTCCATTGCACGACGCCCCGCACATCGCCTCCACTCACGCCGACGCCCTTGCGCCGGCCCTCGCCCTGCGCCGAGGACTCGGTGACGGTCCGGTAGACCAGCACGTGCCGGGCGAGACCGGCACCGACGGCCAGCGCGGCGTTCACGACCGCAACAAGTTGGGCCGCGCCCTCCTCCCCGCCGTTGTACCAGTCGAGCTCGAGACGCAACGCGTCCTGCACGTCAGAAACGCCCGGTCCTCCGAACGGTGTGGAGCCGAGCATGCTGGCGCCCGGGTACGTGGAGAGGCCGTCGATGTCGGCCGGCGTGAGCCCGGCGTCGTCGATGGCTCGCCGCGCGGCCTCTACGGTGAGGTCGAGGCCCGAGCGGTAGAGGCGGCGGCCGACGGTGGATTGACCGATTCCCGAGATCACGGACCGGCGCTCGAAGTCGGTCACCTCAACATGGCTCGAAGAGCGGGAGCCACACCGACTCGCAATGTTCGAATGCAACCTGCACCGGCATGCCGATGGCCACGTCGTCGACCGCGCAACCGACGACGTTGGTGGTCAGGCGCAGACCTTCCTGCTCAGCGAGCGCGACGATCGCTATGACGTACGGCTCGGCATCGCCGTCCCACGGCTGATGGTTGATGGTGAAGGAGAAGACCGCACCACGGCCACTGACCGGCTCGGCCGCGACGTCGGCCGACGTGCAGATCGGGCATATCGGCGCGGGCGGGTGAAGGTAGTAGCCGCAACTCTGACACCGAAGGAAACGGAGCCGACCGTCCTCCCCCGAAGTCCAGAAGAACAGGTTCTCGGCGTCGAGCGCGGGCAGCGACCGGTCTGGTTGGCGGCTCATGCGTGACCTGTCCCCACGGCTCGTGCGCTGGATTAATTGAACTGAGTGTAATACTGTCGCCAGCGACGCACCCGGAGGACTGCCGATCCCGGAGGGGACGTTGGCCACCAACACGAACACCGCCAGCCCGTTGCCATACCTCATCAACGACGCGGACGAGCACTCCACGCCCCGCGGCGACGTGTTCGCGAGGTACATCGACCCGAGCAAGCGCGACCTGGCCATCACCACCGTCCGCGCCGCGGACGGGCGGGAACGGTTGACCTACAACGGACGTCCCCCGAAGTTCCGGGCGAAGAACCACCAGGTGACCGCGTCCGACGACCAGTTGACGGAGATCGGCGTCACCAGCTCGGGCTCGGACTCCGACCTGGGTGTGAACGGGCTGATTCCGGGTTCGCTGCTCAACAAACTCAACCCGTTGCGCGGTCTCGACACCGAGGGCCGCAAAGCCTTCGCGGAGCGATACCGGGCGCTGCAACAGCTGCTCGACAACCCAGCCGACCGCTTGACGGTCATGGACTCGCAGGGCATCCAGTGCGCCATCAACTACGCGACCGTGCCCGGTATCGAGGTCGAGTTCGAAGAAGACTTCGACGGGCTGTACGCGAACCTCATCGCGTTCAACCGCTACCTCGGCGAGGAGTGGGGCTACAACTACTCCGACCGGTTGTTCACTCCGCCGATGATCTCGTTCGCCGACCCCGAGATGGCGGTCGTGCAGCTCGAGGAGCTCATGAAGATCGAGGTGCCTCGGGTCATCCAGACGGCCAGCGGCCCGTCGATGGGGACGTCGCCGTTCCGCCCGGCGAACGACCGGTTCTGGGCGATGTGCAGTGAGGCCGGCATCGCGCTGGCGACGCACCTGGCCACGATCACCCGCTACGGCGCGCACGGGGCCGAATGGAACGAGACCGAGGTCATGCTCGGCGACATGAACGCGTTTCAGTGGGTCATGTACTACGGCGACCGGCCCGCGTACGAGACCGTGGCCGCCGCCATCCTGCAGGGGTTCTTCCAACGCTTCCCGCGCATGAAGCTGTTGCTCTCCGAGCAGGGCACAGTGTGGGTGCCGTACATCGCACGAAAGATGGACCATGCGTTCCTGATGGGCCGCAAGGCCACGTGGGGGACGCTGGAGAAGCGGCCGAGCGAGTACTTCCGCGACCACTGCTTCGTCGCGCCGTTCCCAGAAGAGAACGTGGACCGCGTCGTCGAGATCGTCGGCGTCAAGCCGATTGTGTTCGGCTCCGACTTTCCGCACGGCGAGGGCCTCCCGGAACCGTCGATGTACCTCGGTCAACTCAAGAACCTGTCCCCCGACGACATCAAGTCGGTAATGCGCGACAACCTTGCCCGGTTCCTGGATCTCCCCGAGAGCGCAGCCACGACGAACGACACGCACGCGGGCGTCACAGAGGCGAGCGCTTGATCGACTACAGCGGGCGGCGCGTCGTCGTCACGGGTGCCGCTTCCGGCATCGGACAGGCGACGGCATCGCTGCTGGCGCGCCTCGGCGCCGAGGTGATCGGCCTCGACATCAGCTCCGGTGTCGACATCTCCGTCGACCTTCGCGATCCTCCAGACGTCACGCGGGCGGTCGAGTTGATCGATGGGCCTGTCCATGGACTGTTCAACTGCGCGGGACTGGCGCAGACCCGGAGCCAGACCGACATCCTGAGTGTCAACTTCATCGGCCTGCGGCACCTCTGCGAGTCGATGTTGCCGAAGATGGCCGAGGGTAGTGCGATCGCCAACGTCGGGTCGGCGCACGGGATGGCATACGCATCACGCCTCTCGGTGCTGTTGGACCTCATCTCGACCGACGGCCCCACCGGAGCCGAGAGGTGGTTCGAGGAGCACGAGAGTGAGATCGGCGAGGCCTACTCGTTCTCGAAGATGGCAGTGATCGTGTACACGATGGCGCGCGCCGCCGAAATCGGCCCGCTGGGCGTGCGCATGAACAGCGTGAGTCCGGGCATCACCGACACGCCGATGCTCGCGGAGTTCAAGAAGGCAGGCGGCGGCGACCTCCTTCAGACCTTCCCGCGACCGCTCGGTCGTGATGCGACCGCCGACGAGCAGGCCGCGACGCTCGCCTTCCTCAACAGCGACGCGGCCAGCTACATAACGGGCGTGAACATCTTCACCGATGGTGGCCTCGCTGCTGCTGTCCTCACAGGCCGGCTCGATCCGGCGGCGCTGGCTCGGGCTGCTGCCGTCGTCAACGAGCTCGCCGCTCATCAACGGACCGCGCCGGGCTGATGCATTTTCTGGTACTGGCGTGGGACCGGACCGACGAGGATGCGGTTGCCCGCCGTGACGCGTCCCGTCAGGCCCACATGGAACTCATCACTGAGCTCTTCGAAGCTCATCATGTGGTCGTGGGGGCCGGCATCCTCGACGACGACGGAATCGTGCGGGGTTCCGTGATCATCGTGGACTACCCGGACCGTGCAGCCGTCGACGAGTACCTCGGCACCGAGCCGCTCAAGACGAACGCCGTCTGGGAACGGTTCGAGGTCCACCCGCTGCGGCTTCCCGACATGTACCTCAAGCGCTGACGCCGCGGGCCAAGGGAGACCAGCCGCATGCCTCATTACCGTTGCGTCGGAGACGTGCCGCGTAAACGACACTCGCAGTTCCGCGACGACGCCGGCTGTCTGTACACCGAGGAGCTTGTCGGGGAGCGGGGCTTCTTCCACGAGTCGTCGCTTCTCTACCACCGCCATCTCCCGAACCTGCTTGTCTCCGCGGAGTCCATCGACCTTCCGGCACTGACATCGGGAGCGCTGCCGAACCTTCCACTCGTGCCTCGCAAGCTGCAGACGCACGCCCTGCCCGTGGGTAGCGACGCGGTCACGGGCCGCCAAACGATCTTGTGCAACGACGACATCCGTATCTCCTACGCGGCGGCAGACAGGGTGAGCCCACTGCTGCGCGACGCCCGCGGCGACGAGCTCGTCTTCGTGGAAGAGGGCGCGGCCAACGTCGAGACGGTGTACGGCGTGCTCAATGTGGTCCAAGGCGACTACGTGCTGATTCCGATGGGGTGCATCCACCGGTGGGTCCCGGGCGCCGCTCCGCTGCGCCTGCTCATCGTCGAAGCTTCCGGACACATCGGGCTGCCCGACCGTTACCTCTCACCGCGCGGACAGCTACTCGAGCACGCGCCCTACTCCGAGCGCGACCTCCGCGGGCCCTCCGGTCCGCTGCACGTCGACGAAGGCGAGACCGACGTGCTCGTACGCCATCGCGACGGCGTCACGCGCCATGTGTTCGCGCGCCATCCGTTCGACGTGGTCGGTTGGGACGGCTGCGTGTACCCATTCGCGTTCTCCATCTACGACTTCGAGCCGATCGTGAAGCGATTCCACGCGCCGCCGCCAGTGCACGAGACGTTCACCGGACCAGGCTTCGTCGTGTGCTCGTTGTGCCCTCGACCAGTCGATTTCGACGCGACGTCGGTCCCCGCGCCGTACGCGCACTCGGCGATCGACTGCGATGAGGTCATGTTTTTTCTGTCAGGCAACTACACGATCCGTGCCGGGCTCGACATCGGCCAGGGGTCGATGACGTTTCACCCCGCAGGGTTCGTGCACGGACCGCATCCCGGTGGCGCCGAAGCATCGCTCGCGAAGTCACATCACGAGGAGTACGCCATGATGATCGACACCTTCCGGCCGCTCTCGCTAGGCGCTGTCGCCGCGGCCTGCACCGACGCCGATTACCACACGAGTTGGCTTCGCGCCGCGCACGGCGTCGATTCCTGACAACGATGCGCCGGCTGGACGTCGAGTTCGAGTCCGAGGGGCGCACCCTGCGGGGTTGGTTGTTCCTTCCCGACGGTCAAGGTCCGTTCCCCGGCGTCGCCATGACGAGTGGGTTCGCGGGGGTGAAGGAGGGATTCCTCGGCCATCCCTACCATGAGGTGCTGAGCGACGCCGGCATCGCGACAATCATCTACGACCACGCGAACTGCGGGGACAGCGACGGCGAGCCGCGTCAGGAACTCGACCCGATACTTCAGCAACGGGGGTACCGCGACGCGATCACGTTCCTGGCCGGCAACGAACACATTGACGCTGATCGCATCGGCATCTGGGGCACGAGCTACTCGGGCGGGCATGTGCTCGCAGTCGCCGCCGCCGACCGTCGTGTGCGCTGCGTCGTCTCCCAGGCGATGACGATTAGCGGGTACCGCAACCTGCGCCGGCGCCACACCACGGCCGGCTACGCCGAGCTACGACGCAGTTGGGCCGAGGATCGATTGCGAAGGGCGCGTGGCGACGCGCCGGCGTTGGTGCCGGCATTCGCCGAGGACAGCGACAGTGTGCGCTTCGCGATGAGCCGACCGCCCGAGCATCGTCGGAACTGGCGCAACGAGGTGACCGTGCGGACATGGGAGCTTTACGACGAGTATGAGCCGGCGGCGTTGATCGAGCGCATTGGTCCCACGCCGTTGCTGATGATTGTCGGAGCCGAGGACACGATGACCCCGGCGGAGGACGCGTTCGCGGCCTTCGACCGCGCGCTCGAGCCGAAGAAGCTCGTGACCGTTCCCGGTGGCCACTACGCCGCGTACGTCGAATACTTCGAACAGACGAGTACTGCCGCGCTCGATTGGTTCGTAGAACACCTCGCAGACCGAGAGGAAGTGGATACGTGATCGGCCGGCGGGGTGACGATCGGAACGCGAAGCGCGTCATGTGGGGTCGGAGGATCGGCAGGGTGCTACTCGCATCGCAGTTCATCTACGGCGGCTATGGCGCGGCATCAGATCCGGGCAACCGCACGGCCTCGCTCGAGAAAGCAGGACTACCGGGCGGCGCGGGGCTCGTTCGGTTCAACGGAGTCGCCATGTTGATCGGCGGCGTCGCGCTTGCGCTCGGAACAAAACCGCGCGCCGCCTCGGTTGGGCTCGCGATCGCTCTCGTTCCTACGACCGTTGTGGGTCACGCGTTCTGGCGAGAAGCAGACCCCCACGCCCGTCATCTGCAGACCATTCAGTTCCTGAAGAATGCGTCCATGCTCGGAGGCCTCTTCGTCGAGGCAACGAGCCGTGAGGGTTGGCAGCACGACGATCATGTCGTATTGCGGCGCGAGCCATCTTGTTCGTCGCGCTGACGTGGCAGACGTTCACTCTGGGAACCATGGCGTTCGCCGCGCCGCGCTCGCCGCAGCAGCGCGGTAGCAGGTCGACTGGCAGCGCCGAATGCTCAGGGTTTACAGAGCATCTGCGTCCCGTTGGGAGCCACGAAAGCCCGCGACTCGATCCGGATGAGGAAGCCGCACGAGACCTCGGCTGCGTTTGCGTCACGCGTGTACGTGAGCGGGTACGTCAATCCGCCGAGCGTTTCGCCCTGCAACGCCCAGAGTCCCTCCAACACCTCCGCGCTCGACGGATTCGCGGACAAGTTCCGGGCAACCGTTTCGAACAACTTCGCGGACGTCCACCCGATGATCGACGACGCATCCGGCGTGAGCCCCGCAGCCCGCATCGCTTCCTGGTACTCGGCGATGGCCGGCAGGTCGGTGGCGAACCACGGCGCGACCTGCAACGCGATCAGCGAGCCGTCGAGATTCGGATCGTCCTTCATCCGGTCGGCGACGCTCCCCGCTGCGAACGTGTAGGTGGGCTTGAAGCCTTGCGCCGCGCAATCACGGGCGAGCCTCGTCATGCTGTTGGAGTCGAGGACGACGATCATCGTCTGCACGTTGGCGTTCTTTGCGTTGAGACACTCCGCGGTGAACGCCGGTTGTGCGAGAGAAGCCCGGGCCCGGTTGACGGGCTCGAATCCGACGTCACGCGCGCTTTGACCGCTCCACTCCCGATCGGCGTCGGTGCAGTACTGCGCCTCCTGGCAGGTCAATGATCCGAGACGGGTGAGACCGTTGGGCACGGCAACGCTCGCAGGCACTTGGAGATCGGTGTAGAGCAACGGATTGGCGGCCGTGGCCTGCGGGAAGAACATTGGGCTCTGGTAGAACCATTGCGCACCGCCGTCTTCCCCGATCGCTGGGACGCGCTTCTGCTCCAGATAGCTGATCGACGCCTGTCCGCTGAGCGGCGCGGTGTTGTGCACGAACGCGATGACACCCTTTTCCTCGACGAGTTGCTGTACCAGTGCTTGGTGACGCGCGGGATCGCCGCCGTCGTCCGCCACCGTCAGCTCCACGGCGTGGCAGTTGATCCCGCCGCGCGAGTTGATCCACCGAACCCACGCTTGGAGCGCCTTGACGCCGCCACTGATCGACGAGCCAACGATGCCCGACTGAGTGCCAACGCTGCCGAGCCGGATCGGCGCGCCCGGCGCGCAGCCAGCCGCACTGGCCGCCTCACCGGCAGCCGAGAGTGTCCCCGCGTCTCCGTCGACCGGAGTCGCGGCGACCTGTGTCGCATCAGCGCCCGCGACAGTCGTTGCGTTCGGTTGGGTCGCCGAACGTGCGGCGGCGGGACCACTCGTCGAGCCGATGTGCGCGGCCGCCTCGATCTCGGTGGCGGTCCGTCGACTCCCGCATCCGGCCACGAGCGCGATCAGCGCGAGCGCGGCTGCGGCATTGCGAACG
>JBEEGD010000070.1:0-3714 GCA_041166685.1 Acidimicrobiaceae bacterium
GCCGCCGGCGATCGACACCGCCGGGACCGATACGAGCACCTCGGCCACGACGCCGGCCAAGAAGCTGTGCGGGCCCGTCAGCATCCCGCCCGCGCCGGCGATCTCCGCGTGCGTGTCGGCTGCGGCCCGCGCCAGATTGCTGGCAGCCAACTTGGCCAGCGAACCCTCAGGTCCGGGAGATCGGCCGAGCACACGCGACGCGGTGGCACGCGCTGCCGTCCACTGATTCACCCGCTGGAGCGCGAGAACGGCCGCGATCTTCTGGCGTACCACCGGGTCGGCCAACCGGCCAGCCGCACGTGCTGCCTCCACCACGAGATCCGCTCGGCCCGCGCGCTGCGGGTACCACGAGTACGTCGCGAAGTACTCGTCGGCCTCGGCGATCGCCTCCTGCACCGCGCGGCCGGTGGGTGTGGGAAAGCGCGGTCGCATCAGTGCCGCGCCCCTCCGCTCGTACATGAGCGTCGTGACGGCCACACGCCAGCCATCGCCCGGCTCGCCGATCATGTTCTCGGCGGGTACCCGTGCGTCGCTGAAGAACACCTCGTTGAACGACGCGTGACCGTTCATCTGACGCAGTGGACGTACCTCCACCCCGGCCTGTCGCATCGGGACCGCGAAGCAGGTGATTCCTTCGTGCTTCGTTGCATCCCAATTCGAGCGAGCCAGCAGCAGGCCGAGCTCGGCATGATGCGCGCTGGTGTTCCACACCTTCTGGCCGTTCACGATCCACTCATCACCGTCGCGGTCGGCGCGCGTCGTGAGACCGGCGAGATCGGACCCGCTCCCGGGCTCGCTGAACAACTGGCACCACATGTCTTCACCGGTGAGGATCCGGCGCAACAGTCGAGCTTTGAGCTCAGCCGAGCCGTGATTGAGGATCGTCGGCGCGGCCAGGCCGAAGCCGACACCGACGGGAACCCCGACGGCGCCCACGCGCGTCAGTTCCTCCGCGACGATGGCATCGGCTTCGGGCGACAGACCCCGTCCGTAGCTGTCGACTGGCCACGACGGCGCAGCCCAACCCGCGTCCGCCAGCAGCGTTCGCCACTCGACCAGCGGGAGATCTGGGTTCCATGTCGCCTCGAGAAACGACCGCACCTCCGCCCGAATTTCGGAGACGTCCGTCGACATGGCGTCCATGATCGCGGACCGGAATGGACGCGAACGAGCCGCTGGCCGATGGCCAGCGGCTCGTCCAGCATTCGTTGGGAGTGACCGTTAGATCACTCGGACGTTTTGTGCTTCCTCACCCTTGCGGCCCGGGGCGACGTCGAACTCGACGTGCTGACCCTCCTCGAGGGTCTTGTAACCACTGCCTTGGATGTTGGAGAAGTGGACGAACACGTCGTCCCCTTGCTCACGTGAGATGAAGCCGAAGCCCTTCTCTGCATTGAAGAACTTCACGGTACCTGTAGCCAAAACACTCTCTCTTCAGTTTCGAGTCAATCCCTTAGCCGACTCCTGGAGAGCAGACTAGGGGAACTAGGGGATACCGGACCACATCCCGGACGAAGTAGGGCGATCGGGCCATGACCCGGTAGGATGCTCGGGCTCGTTGAGGACACTGGTGTTCGTTGCCGGTTCACCTGTCCGGGCGACAGTCCGCCTTCCAGCGTCTCGGAGCAATCTTGCCTACATCGCGATCCGTTCCCCGCCGCGCAACCAGTGGTGACATCGATATCGCTCGCATGTACCTCAATGGCGTGGGCCGCCACCAGCTGCTCACCCGTGACGACGAAGCCGAGCTCGGTGCCGCCGTCGCCGCCGGCATCGAGGCTCGCAAGCTCCTGGCCGATCCGCCCAAGGTTCTCACGCCCGCCGAACGCCGCCGAGCCCGGCGCGCCGTTCGCGAGGGCGACGACGCCACCGACCGATTCGTGTGCGCCAACCTGCGCCTGGTCGTCTCGATCGCGAAGAAGTACCAGGGTTCGGGCGTCGATCTGCTCGACCTGGTGCAAGAAGGCAACTTCGGCCTCATCCGCGCCGTGGAGAAGTTCGACGCCCGCAAGGGCTTCAAGTTCTCGACGTACGCCACGTGGTGGATCCGCCAGGCGATCCAGCGAGGCATCGCAAACGGCTCGGCCACGATTCGTGTTCCGATCCACATCGCCGATCGCCGCACCCGCATCGTTCGCGCAACCGGCGAGCTCACGGCGAACCTCGGCCGTCATCCCACCGATCACGAGATTGCTGATCACATAGGGCTGCCTGTCGCCGTGGTGCGCGCGGTCCGGAGCGTCGCGACGGTCACCACGAGCCTCGATGCCACGCTCGGCTCGGAAACGAACACCGAGTTCGGAGACCTCATCGGCGACGTGTCCGTCGACGTCGAGACCAGCGCGCTCACCTCGATGCTTGGTGCTGAGGTCGGCCGCCTTCTCGATGGACTCGATTCCCGTGAACGGCAGATCATCGAGCTTCGCTTCGGGCTCGACCGCGGCGAACCGCGCACACTCGAAGAAGTGAGCGTCCATTTCTCACTGACCCGAGAGCGAATCCGCCAGATCGAGGCGCGCGCGATGACCAAGCTCCGTCACCCCAGCACCGCGCATCTCACTGCCGATCTCCTGACGGCGTGATGTTGCCGCCGTTCCCCGTCTCAACAAGGAAGCAAACCCCATGAGGAATCCCGGCCCCGACACAGATCAACACCAGAAGAATTCCCGTCGGTTCGAACGCGAGGACCTCGTTCAGCGCTTCCGGGACATCCAACGCGAAGTGGACGCTCTTCGTCCCTCCTACAGAGGAAAGCCGATGCCCGAGATCGTCACGATGCTCGAGCAACGGTTCGGCTCCGATCTCGACACACGCACGCTCGACCGGTGCGCACAGGCATTCGCTGCTGGCGAGTCCATCGAGATCTCTCCACCACCGGCACCCTCACAGCGATCCGGTGGAACTCGTCGTCGTAGCTGATGGTCTTGATGCTGCAGGTCGGTGAATGCGTCGAACTGCATACGAGGTTCAACGACTCCTGGGTTCCCGGGTTCGAGATTGCTGAGGTGGTCGCCGACCGTTACCGCGTGCGCCGCACGTCCGATGGAACAGTGCTGCCCGATCTCACCGGGGAGTCGGACCTGAGAGTGGCATCCCCATCTAGGTAGTTTTCGGGCATGACAATGCCTGAGGACCCCAAACAGCAGATCGACCACGCGATCGGCGCGGCATGGGACGCGGCAGAGCGCTGCCAGACGCTGGTGGAGGCGAACAACGGATCGTCTGCTCTCGTGTGGGCGGCCACATCCCAAGCGTGGGCCGCGATCGCGTCATCGATCGGTGCGCGCCGGCCGTGAGCATCGCCGAGCGATTCGCCAGACTTTCGAACCGGATGTACGACCGGCTCCGGCACAAGGCCGCCTTCACCGTGCGGGAGGAGGACGCGGTCGAGGGCGACTTCGAGTCGCTGCGCGGCAGCAAGTACGCCCTGGTGGTGACGTTCCGTCGCAGCGGTGAAGCCGTGCCGTCGCCAGTGTGGTTCGGGCTGGACGACCAGGGTCGCGCCTACCTGCACACGATGCGCGACGCGGGCAAGGTGAAGCGGATTCGCAACGACGCGCGCGCATTGATCGTCCCGTCGAATGCCCGAGGCAAGCCGACCGGGCCACCGCGTGCCGGCAAGGCGCGAGTCGTGCCAGAGGACGAATGGCCCCATGCCGAGGCGGCGCTCGCGGACGCGTACGGCGTCGGCCGCAAGATCTATCAGCGCACCCT
>JBEEGD010000071.1:0-3078 GCA_041166685.1 Acidimicrobiaceae bacterium
CGCCGACGATCGGTCTGAGCCTCACGGTCAACTCCAAGTATCCGCAAGCCGGAGCGCCAGAGAACACGGCGCCCTTCGCGGGCACGCCGGCCCGGCTGGTCGGCGTCGTCACGAAGAAAAAGGTCGTAAAGACGAAGGCCAAGCCGAAGGTAGCCAAGCCGAAGGTCAAGGCCAAGCCAAAGGCGAAGCCGAAGGTGAAGGCCAAGCCGGCCACGAAGCCCGTGGTCAAGCCGAAGCCAAACGTCAAGAAGCCAGCGCGGCCACCGGCGTTCGTCGTCCCGGGAGCCAAGGCCGAGCCTCTCGACGAGGTACCGCTGACCACGCGTGCGCGGCAGCTCGACACGTGGCTCTCCTCGCACCGCTCGCCTTCTGACTCGAATGTTCAGTACTGGCTCTACCAGCACGCGTGGATCGTCACCGGCGCGAAGCTCGGTTGGTGGCACGGGGCTCAGGCCCTCGAAACCCTCATCGCGGCCGATCGCAAGGTCGTGCGGCTCTGGGGAATCGGCTCGCGGAGTGAGCGGGTCGCCCGTGCCGCTCTCGCGGAGGTCCGCAAGAAGTCCTCATGAGCGTCGTGCAAAGGCTTCGCCGCCGATTTCATCCTGGCGGCCAGGCGGGGTACTCCCTGCTCGAGCTGCTGATGGTGATGGTGATTCTCGGAACCATCCTCGGCGCGGTCACCACCCTCTTCGTCCAGGCCTCGAACGCCGAGTTCGACATGAACCGCCGGTTCGCCGCCCAGCAGTCGGCGCGGGTCGCTATCGACAAGATGCGCCGCGAGATCCACTGCGCGAGCGCAATCACGCCGACGGGAGTCTCCTCGTCGATCAGCGTCACGCTCCCCTCGCAGTGCCCGACCGCCGGTGGCGTGCAGGCCACAGTGGTGTACGACATGAACCAGGTCGTTGCCGGCCAGCGCTACACGCTTCGCCGGAACTCGGTCGTCGTCGCCGACTTCAGCACGCTCCAGAACGCCTTCAGCTACGCGGCGCCTGTCGTAAGCACGAGCCTCGGCAAGCTGACGGTGACGCTTCCGATCAACACGAAGCCCACCCAGGTGAACAAGCAGTGGAAGCTCGTCGCGGACATGGTCCTCCGCAACACGACCCGCTAGAGCGCGCGGTCACTCGATCGAGTGAAGCTGCGGTCTTTCCTCAAAAGGGGGACGCACTCATACCGTGATCTGGCGATGGTGAGCGTGGGCCTCAGGGCCACGACTACTTATGCGCTTGCGGCGACTCTTCAAAAAACAAGACGGCTTCGCGCTGATCATGGCGGTGGGCGTGCTCGGCGTGCTCACAGTCGCCGGCACGACCGTGATGGTCTACACGACCTCGAACACGCGGATCTCGGCGCGCAGCAAGAGCGACGAGAACTCGTTCTCGCTCTCGGAAGCAGCGCTGAACAATGCGATGGCGGTTCTCTCGAATCCGTCGAACAACGCACTCGATTCCGACCTGCTGCCCAGCACTGAGGCGACCGCTTCCTCGGCCACGTACGAGAACGGAACCGCGAAGTGGTACGGGACGCTCGATCGGAGCGCGGCGGTCTGGACGATCACTGCCCTCGGCGTCTACAACAACCCCGCGGGCGGGGCACAGATCAAGCGCAAGCTGACGGCCCAGGTTCCGGTGACGCCGACCCTCACGCAGCCGCTCAACAACCCCTCGTGGAACTATGTGATGAGCACTCAGGTCACTGGTGGCCAGTGCGACATGTGGCTCGCGAACGGAACCAATACCGGCGAGCAGCTCACCGTTAGCGCACGCCTCTACGTTTTTGGAAATCTTTGCCTAGGCACAGCCTCAGGCGGTAAGGCCGACATCGCGGGTGGCCCGTTGATGGTGCTCGGTAAGGCGACCATCCTCGAGGGCAGCTCCTCGATCGGCACGTCGACAACCGCGATCAACGAGGCGCACATCAAGAATGGCTGCCAGTACTTGAGCCAGTCCCTGCACAAGCCGTGCGTGACCGGCGCGGGTGGTACCGGCACCAAGGACAACATCTGGGCGACCGTCAACGACGCCAACCCGACCGTCCTGACCGCGCCGACGATCGACATGGCGGGCTGGTACGAGAACGCGATTCCCGGCCCGGCACAGTCGTGTACCACGAGCAGCGGCACTCCGCCGACATTCGACGGCAACTACCCGACTCGCAACAACAGCGTGGGCGTCATGGACCTGACCCCCGTGAGCTCGTACAAGTGTCGCGTAGGCCCGGGTGCAGAGACGACGACCACAGGCGCCATGACCGCATCGCAGACCACGGTCTCGGTCGCATCGGCCACAGGTTTCCCAACGACCGCCTTCCGCGTCAGGATCGACGACGAGCTGATGAACGTGACTGCCGGCTTCGGCGGGACGACGTGGACGGTCAGCCGTGGAGTCAACGGGACTACGGCAGCCGCGCACGTCACGGCTCAGACTATTCAGTGGGACACGCCCCCGAGCGGAGCGATCATCTGGAACGCGACGACGAAGAAGCTGACGGTGAACGGCACGATCTTCATCGACGGCAGCGCGAAGATCGCGAACGGCGCCCTCAACATCTACAAGGGCTGGGGCGCGATCTACCTCTCCGGCACCTTCTACATGTCGTCGGGAACGAAGATGTGCGCGTGGACGACGAGCGGCGGCACCTGCAGCAACGGCTTCTGGAGCCTCTTCGCGTTCTTCGTGATCGCGACGAACGGCGTCGGGCCGAACCAGGGCGGTCTCGTGCCTGCAGGTGACGGCACGAAGCTCGCGGGCTCGATCTTCCAGGGCTGGCTCTACTCGACGAACAACATCGAGTCCGACGCGGCGGCGACGATCATGGGCCCCGCGATCGCGAACCAGCTGATCATCGGCTCGAACGTCGCGAAGTGGAACAGCTTCGGTAACACCGGCCCGTCCGGCGCCCCCGGCAACTCGCCGTCGAACAGCACCACGCAGGATCCGTCGAACTTCACCGGCTGACGCGTGGGACTCGCCGCCGCAGGCTTCGCTTTTCTTCCCGCGCTCGCCGTCGGATCGTTCCTCAACGTCGTCGTCGCGCGTGTGCCGCTGAAGCGCTCCGTCGTCACGCCGCCTTCCG
>JBEEGD010000072.1:0-5037 GCA_041166685.1 Acidimicrobiaceae bacterium
CGCTCGGCATCGAGCCCGACGCGTGCGGGCTCGTGGATCACGCGGCGGTCGGCGACGCGTGGGAGCGCAGCCGCGGCGAGATGTCCATCGTCGACGCGTTGCTCGCCGAGCTCAGCCCCTGAAGCGAAATCCCACTCAGACGTACACATTTCTGTGTACGTCTGAGTGGGAATTGACGTTCATTCGAGCCAGGGTTGGTCGCGGGGTAGGTCGTAGAGGACGTCGACGTCTTCACCGCGGATTGCCGCGAACGCATGCTTGCCCCAGCCCGCGTATCCGGCCACCGGCCACGGCAGCGCATCCTCCGCGAACCAACCGACGTCGGCAGTCTCGAGCGGATGACGTTCGAGCGTTCCCCCCACCGCGCGGCAATGAAACACGACCAGGTACATCGGCACGCGGGTGAAGCCGAGGCGCAGTCCGTCGAGCACGCCGATCATGCGCAGCACCTCGCATTCGATTCCGGTCTCCTCGCGCACCTCCTTCACCGCGACCTCGGAGGCGGAGTAACCGATGTCGGCCCAGCCCGTGGGGTACAGCCAGATACCGGAGTCCGCGCGCTGCACGAGCAGGATCTCGCCCTTCTCATTGCCGACGACCGCCGCGACTCCGATCTTCGGTGTGACGTACCCAGGTACACCTTCTCCGACCTGCCCGAGCCACTCCTCGATCTGATGGTCGGGATCGAAATCCCCTGCGGCCGCGTGCGCGATGTCGGCCGCCACCGCCAGCACTTCTTCGAAGCGCTCTCGTTCGTACAGGCTCTGCGTGAACCCGAGGCCCGTCTTCGCGATCCCCGCCAACGCTTCGCTCCACCGAATGAGGTCTTGCCTCGTCGGTTGGCGGGGGCCTGGGTCACTCACTCGGACGAAACTAGTGCCGCGAGGACGTCATGCCGGATGGCGGCCAGTTCGGTCTCGCCAGTCACCTTCGATCCTGACGCGCCCCGTACGTAGAACGCGTCGACGACCTGCGCGCCCATCGTCTGCACTTTCGCGGATCGGATGTCGAGGCCGTGGCGGGCAAGCACGTCCGTGATGCGATACAGCACGCCCACACCATCGGCAGCGTGCACATCGATCACCGTTGCGGTCGCGGAGATGTCGTTGTCGATGTTGACCGCGCTCCGGACTGGAGCCGAACCCTGGGGAGGTCGGCGCGCGTACAGGCGCTCCTTGCGCTCGACCTCGGCCACGAGATCGAGCTCGCCGTCGAGCATGCGGGTGAGGTCGGTCACCACCGCGTCCCACGGGAGGTCGCCGTCAAAGGACCGCTCGACGCGGAACTGTTCGAGGCCCGTTCCGTGCGCGTCGCTGTGGATCGTCGCGGCCACGACATCGATGCCATGCATCGTGAGAACTCCGGCAACCCGGCTGAAGATCCCGGGCTCGTCGTCGACCACGAGCGTGAGCGTGTCGCCGTCGGCTTCGATGCGCCTCGGTCCCGCGGCAAGCAGCTGGACTTGCTCGGGATTGAGCACGTCGGCGGCGACATCGGTAGCCGCTCCACCACGCAGCACATGCGCAACTCGCGCGGCGAGCTCGGCGACGAGCCCGGCCTTCCACTCGCTCCATGCGCTCGGTCCGGTCGCGAGCGAGTCCGCTTCGGTGAGCGCGGACAGCAGCTCGAGCCGCACAAGCGACCCCACGGCCTGCGCCACTTGGTCGATGGTCCCGGGATCGTCGAGATCGCGGCGAGTGGCGACATCCGGCAAAAGCAGATGGTGCTCGACCATCGCGATCAGCGCATCGACGTCTGCCGGCAGGAAGCCCATGCGCACTCCGAGCACCCGCGCCAGCTCCATGCCTCGTTCCGTGTGGTCGCCGGCGAGGCCTTTGCCGAGGTCGTGCAGCAGAGCGCCCACCACCAACAGGTCCGGCCGGCGCACTCGGTCGGTCAGCGAGGCAGCATTGGCGGTCGCCTCGAGCAGGTGACGATCCACGGTGAACCGGTGGTACGCGTTGCGCTGCGGACGGCAACGTACGGCCAACCATTCCGGCAGCACCCGGGTCCAGATACCGCGTTGATCGAGGGCTTCGATGACCGGAATCGCCGACCGACCCGCGAGCAGCAGATCGATGAACGCATCCTTGGCGTCGAGCGGCCAGGGATCTGGAAGTGGTGGTGCCAAACGCGCCAACCGCTCGAGCGACTCACGGTCGACGACGGTCGAACGTTGCGCCGCGAGAGCGCCAGCGCGCAACGCAATCGTCGGATCGCGCTCCACGTCGACGTCCGTCTCGAGGTGGAGCTCACCATCACGAAGTACGACACCGGGCGCGAGCTCGCGGTCGCGACGCGCGATCCGGCCCAACGGTCCTCGTAACGAGGACTCGACCCGGCGCCATGCATCGTCTGACGTCCAGGCGATCGTGCGAGCCGCCGTTGCGATCGACGCCATCAGAACGTCGGCGTCCTCGTACCCGAGTGCGCTTGCGACGGCATCCTGCTCTTGCAGCAGAAGCCGGTTGTCGCCCCGGCCGGTGTGCCGGTGCAGTTCGACGCGCGCTTCCAGCAGCAGTTCGTACGGCCTCTCGAGCTCGGCGTCGTCGACTTCGAACAGGATCCGTCGCGCCGCCTCCGCCCAGTGCAGCGCTTGCACATCACGGAGGCCCCCGCGTCCGTCCTTGAGATCAGGCTCGAGCAGGAACGCGACCTCGTCCTCGCGTTCGTGCCGGTCCGCCACGCGCTGGTGCAGCAGGTGGAGCCAGCGCTTCGCCCCTTTCTGCCACTGCCCGAGCGCGCGTTCGGCGAGATCCGCGGCAAGGACGCTGTCACCGGCGAGGTGGCGAACACTGAGCAGGGACGTCGCCGTATCGAGGTCGCTCTGTGCAAGGGCCAGCGTCTCGCGGACGGTGCGAACGCTGTGACCGAGTGTCAGCCCTGCGTCCCACAGCGGGTACCAAAGCCGATCGGCGGTCGCAGCCACGTCGGCGTGACCGTCGTGCAGCAGCACGACGTCGATGTCGCTCTGCGGGCACAGCTCCGCTCGGCCGTAGCCGCCAACGGCCACCAAGGCGAGGCCGTGCGCGGCAACGCTGCCCATCGCGTTCTGAAAGAGCTTGGCCAGCCAGCGGTCGAGCAGGTCGCTGTGGACCCGGGCCCACGCCCGTCCGGTCTGCGAGGTGTCAGCCAGCAACCCCGCCCGGTCGAGCTCCACGAGATCAAGCTATAGAGCATCCGCGTCGCGCTCGCCGGTCCGGACGCGGATGACGGCCTCGACGGGCGTGATCCACACCTTGCCGTCGCCGATCTTGCCGGTGCGGGCCGCCGCGACGATCACGTCGGTGACACGACCGACATCGCCGTCGTCGACGATCACTTCGATCCGCGCTTTCGGGACGAAGTCGATCTTGTACTCGGTGCCCCGATACACCTCGGTGTGGCCGGCTTGCCGTCCGAAACCCTGCACCTCGGTCATGGTCATGCCGTGCACGTCGGCGCCCTTGAGGGCCTCTTTGACCTCATCCAATTTGAACGGCTTCACGATGGCGGTGATCAGCTTCATGTCGATCCTCGTGTTCAGGAGTAGGCGTTCTCGGCATGCTGACTCAGATCGAGGCCTTCGTGCTCGGCCGCCTCGTCGACCCGAAGGCCCATGGTCATGTCGATGACTTTGGCGATGATGAAGGTCATCACGAACGAGAAGACCAGCGTGGCACCAACGGCAATCGCCTGGTTTCCGAGCAACTCGCTGCCACCGCCGTTGAACACCCCGTCGGCACCGAGCGCGTTGATCTGCTTCGAGGCGAAGAAGCCCAAGAGGAGCGAACCGGTGATCCCACCGATCAGGTGCACCGCAATGACATCGAGCGCGTCGTCATAACCGAAGCGTCGCTTGAGTCCGATCGCGAGCAGGCAGACACTGCCCGCAACGAACCCGATCACGATGGCCGCCATGCCGTTCACGAAGCCGGCACACGGCGTGATCGCGACGAGGCCCGCAACCGCGCCCGAGGCGCCTCCGAGGGTGGTGGCGTGGCCGTCCTTGGTCTTTTCGACGAGCAACCAGCCGAGCATCGCGGCCGCCGCCGCGAGATGTGTGTTGATGAGCGCTTGCGCGGCGAGCGTGTTGGCGCCCAGCGCGGAGCCCGCGTTGAACCCGAACCACCCGAACCAGAGAATGCCGGTGCCGATCAACGTCCACGGCAGGTTGTGTGGCGGCATCGGCTCGTGCGGATACCCCCGGCGCTTTCCGATGATGAGGATGATGGCCAGCGCGGCGATGCCGGCATTGATGTGCACCACCGTGCCGCCGGCGAAGTCGAGGGCACCTCGTTGGAACAGCCATCCGGTCGGGCTGAACACCCAATGAGCGACCGGCGAGTACACCAGGATCGACCACGTACCGAGCAACACGGCCCAAGATCCGAACTTGAGACGGTCCGCCGTCGCGCCGGTGATCAGCGCCGGAGTGATGACCGCGAACATCATCTGGTAGGCGCAAAACAGGATCGCAGGAATGACGAGGACGAAGTCGCCTTCGTAACCCGGAAGCTGGGTCGCGGCGTTGTGCATGTCCTTGAGAAACGCGAAGTCGAAGTTCCCGATCCACTTGCTGCCGCCGCCGAACGCGAGGCTGAAACCCACGATCGCCCACAAGACGCTGACGAGACCCATCGCAAAGAAGTTCTGCATCAGCATTCCGAGCACGTGCTTCCCGCGGACCATGCCGCCGTAGAAGAACGCGAGCCCCGGTGTCATGAAGAGCACCAGCGCTGTCGAGACGAGCACCCACGCTGTACTTCCGCTGTCGAGCACGCCCGCCTCCCCGCTGACGTCAGTTCAGAGTGGCGAAAGGTAGCCGCTGGGGCCGCTCACAGCATGGACAGGGCGCGGCGGGCGGCGACCGCGATCGGGTCCCACAGCGGGCCCATCGGGGGGGCGTAGCCGAGGTCGAGGTCGACGACCTGCTGCACGTCGAAGCCCGCGGTGATGGCCGTGGCGACGACGTCGATGCGCTTGGCCGCACCCTGGCCTCCGACGATTTGGGCGCCGAGCACACGCCCGGTGTTCTTCTCGGCCAGCAGCTTCACG